>JBDLSU010000661.1:0-4278 GCA_039799405.1 Pseudomonadota bacterium
TCAGGTAAACACCTCCCCCTGCGGATGTGTTCCTGGCATGCCCTTCACTTCGTTTACATTGAAATCAAATTTCCCGACTCTTGCCTTATCCTTCAGTTCCACCATCATCTGCCCGCTTTTCGATGCTTTGGCGCGCGCGTTCCAGTTGTGCAAGCAACACCGCTTCATCCGGCAACATGGTGCGATACTCTGCTGCCAGAATCTTGCCTGGCAGGTTATCGAGTGCATACCGCACTTCTGATTCCCCTTTGGACGAGCATAAAATCAGGCCAATTGGCGGATTCTCACCGGGTTTCATCCAGTGCTCACGGGCATAGTTCAGGTACAAGTGCATTTGTCCGGCATCGGCATAGCTGAATCGGCCAACCTTCAGATCGATAACGATGAGGCACTTCAGGCGACGATGGAAGAACAATAAATCAATCCGGAACCAGGTATCGTCCAGCCGCAAACGCCGCTGCCGTCCCAGAAAGGCAAAGTCATCGCCCAATTCCAACAAGAAATCAGCCAAATTCTGAATCAAAGCGTCTTCCAGATCGGTTTCGGAATATTGGTCTTTTAAATTCAAAAATTCCAGCACAAACGGATCTTTTATCGCTTGCTCCGGCGTAATCTCGTCATCCGGCAAGGTTTGCAGCGATGATTCCAGTATGGCCTGTTTGTTGGTGGAAAGCAGTGTGCGCTCGTAAAATTGGCTGTTGATCTGGCGATCAAGCTGGCGTACCGACCAGCCGCAACGAAGTGCTTCGGTTTGATAAAATTGCCGGGCTTGTGGATTTTTAACAGCCAGCAGGCTGACATAGGCAGACCAAGGCAAAGGAAATGCACGCGCCAAAGTGCTCAGTAATGGGCCCGATACTGGCACAGTATTTCCTATTTGGAATTTTGCAGACACTGTCTGCAAAATTTCCGGCACAACCACTTTTTCATGCAATATCTGATAAATTTCCTCAGATGGCCATACTTTATAAAACGCACGCATCTGCGCCAAATTGCGCCATCCAAACCCTCGACCAAATTCGCGCGAAAGGTCTTCCCCCAATCGTTTGATCAAAATATCGCCATAGTTGGCGCGCTGTTGTCCCTCTTGCTCAAACTCAACAATGCGCCGTCCAATTTCCCAATAGCTTGCCGTCATCAAAGCATTGACGCTACGCGCTGCCACATTTCGCGCGGTTTGCACAACCGATACCAAATCGTTATGAATGCGCTGGTATTCGGCCACAGGCACGAGGCCGACAGGGTTAGTCTCTGGCGTTGTCATGATGATCTAAAAATTGAACTGGCTTGATGACTTCAGGAAATAAAACACTCGCACGCAAGGATAGGTCGTTAATTTGCCGCCACCACCCGACCCGCAGGCAATGCCGCCACCTGAAACCGCGTATCGGCCTTCGCCACCACCTGCCCATTAATCTGCAAAGTACTTTTCACCACATACTGCCCCTGCGCCATGCCACGCGGGATTTTGTACACGCCCACGGCGCGGTAATGTCCGGCCCCATCGACTTTTTCAATGCGGGCGATTTGTGGCGTGTCGGAAGTCGGCTCGCCATTGGCGGTGTAGAGCAACATGCTTTGCACCACATCCGGCTTGCGCTGGCTTTGGCCGTAGAGTTTGATATCGCCCACCACCCGCACTTCACCCCCGCCCGCTTGTACCACGCTGCTGGAGGGGTTGAGGCTGTATTGTTTGAGGCGGATTTCGTTATTTGGCACGCTCAAGCCTTCACGCCTGGCTTCGGCGTTGACGGTTTGCGCGGAGGCGACTTTTTCTGAATAGAACGACCAACCAATCACCGCGCCGATGGCTGCACCGATAGCGGCACCGTCAGCACATTTTTTACCCAGCAACTTAGCCAGCGCGCAGCCTGCCAGAGCGCCAGCCACTGCGCCGGTGGCGACATTGCCTGCGGCGTTGGGTTGGGCTTCCGGCTTCGGTTGCTGCTGCCCCGGCCTGGGTGCTGGCGGTTCACCGTAGTTGCCCGCTTGTTGCGCGCCAGGGGTGGCGCAGCCATTTAAAACCAGGGTCGCGACCAGACCCAATGCCAGCGTGCGTTTCATCTTGCTTCCTTTCGATTTGATACGTTTGATCCGGGCGAATATCCGGCCGGATCAGCGACTGCAATGATCATTCATCCACTCGCTGCCGCTATTGACACAGCGCAGCATGTCTCTGTTTAATTGATCGGCGCGCTTTTTCAGTTGCAGGCAGGCGCTATTGCCTTTGTCTATCATGGTGGCGCACAGTTCCAGCCTGTTGGATGCGCCTTTGTAGTTGCCGTAATTCATTTCGGCCTGGGCATCGGCCAGCAACTTGTTGACCTGCTGCGCGGTTGCGGCTGCGCCCCCTGCGTCGCTGCCGGGATTGGCGGCGGGTGCGGCCGGACGTAGCGGTTCTGGCCTTGGGGTTGGTGCGCTGGTCGGCTTGAGCGTGGGCTTGTCGGGTGCCACTTTGGCGATTTCTGCCAGCGCTTCTTTCAAGGCTTCGGCTTGCTGGCGGCTACGGCTCGATTCCGGCCTCAGCTTTTCCCATTGCGCCAGCCGTGCTTTGACGCAACCGATATTTTTGTCGGCCAGGCAGGTTTCGGCTTGTTCCAGCACCAGCACCGCATAGCGGGCGTCGAGCCGGGTGCGCAGTTCACGCGTGGCATTGTCTTCGCTCCAGCGTTTTTGAAACCAGTTCAAGCGCCCTGTTGCCTTGTCATACGTGGTTTTGTCGAAGCGGCCATCGCTGATGGTTTTATTGACGATTTGTACGGTCTTGTTCCAGTCGGCTTCGCGCTGGCGCTTGTCGTCGCAACCCTGTTTGGCGCTATCGATGGATTTGATCAATTCGGCATAGCGCTCCGGTTCTGCTTGGCGCAGGCTGGCGGCGTCTTGCCGGGCGCGGTCGAGCTTGCATTCTGCCACCAGCGCTTGCACCGCGCTGATTTTTTCCTGATTGGCGTCAGAAGGTTTGTCGGACGGGCCAAAGCAGCGCCACAAGGCCAAGGCCAGAAAGGCGTAGAACGACCAGCGTAACCAGGGGATTTTTTTCCTGGGGCCAGGTGCCGGGGGCACCGGGATCGGTTTCGACAGATCAGGCTTGGTGCTGGTTTTAGCATCCGGCTTGGGCTGCGCGGTTGCCGCAGACTGGGGGGCGGCGGGTTTTGTCGGTTCCGGCGCTGCTGGTGGCACGCTCTGCGGTGGCGGCGGTGGCGGCGGTGGCGATGGTGGCGGTGGCGGCGGTGGTGGTGGCGGTGAAGGTGGTGGCACCACCGCTTCAGGCTTTGCCACCTTGTCCAGCCGCACACTGTCAGCCTGCTGTTGCGCACCGCAATACGGGCAAAACTTGCAGGCGCGGGCCAGCTTGCGTTGGCAGGCGACGCAAGTGATTGGCTGGCCGGAATGCGGGTCGTAACTCATGCAGCTACCTCAATCCGGATCGGGAATGGCATCGTCATCCGGATCAGGAATGGCGTTGGCCAGCAGGGGCGCAACATCGGCATTGTCGCTGGCGAGTTGCCATTTGTCTTTTTGCGGACTCCACGCCATATTCCATACCTTGGTCTGGCCGTCGATTTCGCCATTGGCTACCATGGTTTCCAGTTGCCCCAAAGTGTAGGGGCCTTCCTGCTTTTTGTTCAAAAACACTTTGAAGCGCAAACCGGCGGCGGGATAATCAGCCGCCGCAGCCTTGCTCAATACCGTAGCCGCACCGACCGCAACGCCACCTGCCAGACCGAGCACACGGGCCGCCTCGCGCGCATCGCTCAACACGCTGGCACGCGGCACTCGCTTGTCGAGTGCCAGTTCGACTTCCCAGTTGTAACAATCCTGGCGCGAACCGGGCACTTCTTCGCTCCATTGCTCCAGTGCCGCCAGCGCCTGGTCCAGCTTGGCTGCATCGAGCGCCGGCTGCATCGCGTTGGCGCGTTTAAACCAGGCTTGTTGCAAGCGCTGCGCAGTAATGCTGGGCAGCGAGGGGGCCGGGATTTGCGCGCCGGTTTCATCCACTTCCAGCCGGGGTTTGTAGACGCGCTGGGCGGTATGGCGCATCAGTGCGGCCAATAGCAGCAATTGCGGCGCGCTCAGTTGCGCGGTTTTTTGCTGCACGGCGGCGATGATTTGTTCGCGGTAGTGCACCGGCAAACCATTGGCGCGGATGGCAAATTCATTGCCCATTTGGCGCCATTCGCCCGCATCCACTTGAAACAGATATTGCCCTTGCGGCTGAAAAAGCGCTTCGCGATCCAGCGCTTCGGTTTTGCGTTTGAGCAAACCACAGGCAATGGC
>JBDLSU010000662.1:0-2860 GCA_039799405.1 Pseudomonadota bacterium
AGCCGAATTATTTCTTGCATTTATCATGCGAGGTGTCTATAATTTCGTCTGCGAGGTAGATAAATCCTGGGCAACCCGCGACGCCAACGCAGGTATCGTAAGCGCGTTTTAAACGCGTCGGATTCAGGGGCTACCACCCAGTTTTGAATGGCTCCCTCCCGTGGGAGCCATTTTCCTTTCTACATTTCAGAAAAAAAATTGCTAATCTACCTTGACGAAAGTGGCGATACTGGCTGGACTTTTGATCGGGCCTATGGTGCAGGCGGATCAAGCCGCTATCTGATCATTGCCGCAGCGGCACTGCCCCTGCGACTTGATCACCAGCCAGCAAGGATGCTACGCAACATCTATCGCCATCGGGGCTGGGGCAGTCACAAGGAAAAAAAGTGGGCCGACATGTCGCCCGAAGCGCGCACTGATTTTGTGATGCAGGCATCCAAGCTTCTGGCCAAGCACGATGCGATCAAATGCATGGCGATAGTCGTGGACAAGCGCAAAGTCATGCCGCATGTGCGCGCGGACAGCAACAAGCTCTACAACTATATGGTCAAGCTATTGCTGCTTGATTTCATGGCAGGCCAGCCCTATGTCAGCTTCATTCCCGACCCAAGAGCAATCCGTGTCGAGAGCGGCAACAGTTTGCACGATTATTTGCAAACCGAACTTTGGTTCGCCAAATCAGCGCCCACCATTCTGGAAACCACGCCGATTGATAGCCGCCACTGCCTGAACCTGCAATTTACCGACATGCTGGCAGGCGCGATTCAATCCCGGTTTGAATTTTCCAATGGCCGATATTTTGATTTGATCGCAGATCAGGTAGCAGTGAAAAAATTGTTCTTCTGACGCTACCCATCTAATCAATCAAATCCCCCGACAATAGCGGTCGCCATCAAATCATCCAGCGACGCCACCAACAAGACGCCATCATCGGTTCTATTGGGTTGCCCGACCCGGCCAAACTCAATCGTGCCGAAAAACGAAACCTTGACATACGATGCGTCTTGCCCGGCAGAAGGCACCAGCACACTCAAAGCATTTTTTTCGTCTTGCAAGACAGTGGCACCCGCCAAAAACGGCAATGCCGCACGAATCGCGTTGTGATTAAGTGGTGCCTTGCAAAAAAAGTCGAAATCAACTGATTGCCTGTGCCCGAGCCGCAACGCAATCGCAGTGCCCCCATACAATACAAAACCCAGCCCAAGCGCGCCTTGCAATTGCGGCCAAAGCTGGCGCTGCGCCAAGGGTAGAATTTCCAGATGCGGAGAAAATGTAGCGCTAATGCAAACCGCCTTACTGGCAAGGGCGGCACTTGTTCCAGCGCAGCCAGGCCCAAGCGGTAGTGCCAGTATGCCCAGGAGCGCTCGTTAAACTGCCCGGCCTCTGCGTGCGCTATCACACTACGCAAGGCGTCATCGCCTACCTGATTGGCCAGCAATTGCACATCGGTGTAGTCGCCAATATTCATCACCTGCGCCATCACTCGCTCCGGCGTGGTCACCGCTTCCGCAGGTGGTTTCCACCAGATATACTTGCTGGCAAGCTGCATTAACAATGATTCAACCTTGTTTTCCACACCCTTCCCCCGTTATCCAGCATTTTTTGCAATTGGGCTATTTTACGCCTGAGCCATATCGAACTTCCCATTCACGCTGCATAAATTTGGATCGTGTGGATCCACCCACGATCAACAACAGCGCTGCACAGCAGCCAAAATCGATTAACATAAACTTTCATTTATCACCTATAATTGAAAGGTTATGTTTATCGGAGCCGCCCATGAGCAAGAAAGACCCCGCCCTCACGCTGGTGCCCACCCTGGTTGGCGAGCGCTTGCGCATCTGGGGCCAGTGTGTGCGCAAGCAGCGCATTGCGCAAGGCATGCGCGCCAGCGATCTGTGCGCGCGCATGGGCATTTCCCACCCTACCCTGCAGCGGCTGCAACGCGGTGAAGCCAGCGTTGGCGCGGGCGTGTATCTGGAGGCTTTGCATATTTTGGGCATGCTCGATTTTGCGGCGCCGATGATGGACAATGCCTGGTGGCAAATGGAACAGGCGCATGGACGGGCCAGACCGGAGCTTGACGATGACTACTTCTGAACGCACGAGGTATGGGTATTTGCAGCTACCGGATCGCGCCGCCGCGACGAAAGCAGCACACGAAGCGCTTTCACACAATGACTGGTTGCGGGAAAAACTGGCACGCTCGGCACAAGATCCGCGCCCGCGCGTTCCGCATGAACAAGTGATGAACGCGGCGCAAGCCATTATCGACAGAAAGCGTAAAGCTCAGGATTAATTTATCGCACCAAATCCACTATTTGATTTGAACTGCCCATTTGCACCACCCCACCAACAAATTTTCGCCCCAAGTTTGATTTCGCCCCCAAAACCAGGTATCTTACCCGCTGTTTTTATCCCGGAGACAGCGCATGCCAACGCAAAGGCCACAGCCTGGTCAACTCAAGCGCGCACCAGAGAATTTCATTGCCCCCGAACTGAGCCAAGCGATTACCGAACACGGTTTGAACGGCGAGCGGCGGCAGTTTTTGCGTAGCAGTTTTTTGGCCGCCATAGCGGCGGGTGCGGCAACGGGCGCGGCATCAACTGCTGCCAAGGCGCAAAATACCGCCAACCCGGGCAGCATCAGCCCACCAGACGACCCGGCCATTTTAAACTTGCCCGCGCACAGCAAAACCCTGGGCCAGGCGGTAGCCACC
Source organism: Pseudomonadota bacterium (assembly GCA_039799405.1). Taxonomy (GTDB): domain Bacteria; phylum Pseudomonadota; class Gammaproteobacteria; order Burkholderiales; family Burkholderiaceae_D; genus CAMBDR01. Next base: position 2,721 of record JBDLSU010000662.1, read on the forward strand.
CACCCTTACGGCCAGCCATCCAGATATGAAAGCGCGCTGCAGCGGCGCGAATCGCCGGGCTTGACGCGGGTGGGGCAGGCTTCGGTTTCTTTTACGCCGCTGCAAGGTTTGTTTGGCATCATCACCCCCAGCGGTTTGCA
>JBDLSU010000663.1:0-3134 GCA_039799405.1 Pseudomonadota bacterium
GCATCCGCCCCCGGATCAATCGGGAAGAACAAACCGCTATCGTGCAAGGCGGCATTCAGTTGTTTGCGCGTAACCCCGGCTTGCACTGTGACGCACAAATCATCCGGGTAGATTTGCACAATCTGATTCATCTGCGACAAATCCAGCGTCACCCCGCCCTGCACTGCCAGCACATGGCCTTCCAGCGACGAACCGACGCCATACGGAATCAGGGGCACCCGGTATTGCGCGCACAGTTTGACGATGCTTACCACTTCGTCCAGCGTGTGGGCAAAGAGCACCACGTCCGGCAACATCGGCGCATAGCATGATTCGTCACGCCCGTGATGCGCGCGCACCGCTTCCGCCGTACTGCAGCGCTGGGGTAGCAGATCGGTAAAAGCTTGCAGCAAGGGCGCAGGTAGGGCCTGACGCGGCAGTACGTTTGCAAGCTGGGCGAGTGGATTCATGAGAAAAATGGAGATGAGTGGCAGGTAGCAGGCATTATGCCAGTGTCAACGCGGGATAAGCGCATTGGGTTCGGGTAGAATGTGGCCTTGCCACCCATCCCCAGCGCCAGGAGACCCGCCTTGACCCCTTTTGAGATCGCCCAGTTGCGCCAAAACTGCCACACCATTTTGCCCGGCCACCCGCTCATCAGCCCGGCCCAACAGTTTGCCGCCATGAGCCAATGGTGCGAAGCGCACAATGTGCAGCATGATGTGTATGGCGAGGGCGAAACGGTACAAGGCTTTGAACACAAAATCGCCCAATTGCTGGGCATGGAAACCGGCCTGTTTTGCATTACCGGCACCCTGACCCAGGTGACCGCACTACGTCTGGCCTGCAGCCGCCGCAACAGCAATCTGGTTGGCTTGCATCCGACCTCACATATTTTTGTGCACGAAAACAGCAATCACGAATTGCTGAACCATTTCAAGGCGCTACGCATCGGCCACCCTTACCGCCCCTGGACGCTGGACGATATCAAAGACTTGCCCGACCCACTGGCGGCAGTGCAATACGAATTACCGATGCGCGAAATCGGCGGGCAATTGCCAAGCTGGGAACAATTAAACGAGATCAAGGCATATTGCCAGGAAAAACAGATTCACTTGCATATGGATGGGGCCCGCCTGTGGGAAGCCCAGGCCGGATTTGGCCGCCCACTGCATGAAATTTGTGCCGGATTTGACAGCGTGTATGTCTCGTTCTACAAAGGCATCGGCGGCCTGGCCGGGGCCATGTTGCTGGGGCCAGGTGATTTTACCCGCCAGGCCCGGGTCTGGATGAATCGCCAGGGCGGCAATGTAGCACGCCGCACCCCGTTTGTGGTATCGGCGGCAATGCAGTTTGATCAACGGCTGGCGCAATTGCCCGCGCTATTTGCACGCACCCAGTGGCTGTACACTGAACTGGCGCGCTTCCCGGCCTTTACCCCCAATCCGGCCCAAGCGCAAGCCAATATGCTGCACCTGCATTTGCCAGTAAGCCGCGAGCGTGCCACCGAACTACGCAACCAGATCGCGCAAGAACATGGCATCTGGTTGTTCGGTCAGGCGGTAGACAGCATGCTGCCGGGGCATTGCAGTTTTGAATGGACTATCGGCAGCAATCTGCTGGATATGGACGATGCGGCACTTCGCCGCGCACTGGAGCTACTGCATGCCGCAATTATTTGATGTCGCCATCGTCGGCGCAGGCGCAGCCGGCATGATGTGCGCCGCCGTGGCAGCCCAGCGCGGCCAGCGGGTGGTATTGATTGACCATGGCAAAAAGCTGGCGGAAAAAATCCGCATCTCGGGCGGTGGGCGCTGCAACTTCACCAATTTGCACACCACGCCAAATAATTTTCTGTCGCAAAACCCGCACTTTTGCAAAAGCGCATTGGCACGCTACACCCCGCAAGATTTTTTGGCGCTGATGGCGCGCTACCGGATTGCGTACCATGAAAAGCACAAGGGCCAATTGTTTTGCGACCATTCGGCCGAAGACATTATCCGCATGCTCAAGGCCGAGTGCGATGTGGGTGGCGTGCATTGGCGCATGGAATGCAAGATCAATGCGGTAGCAAAAACTGCCGATGGCGCATTTTTACTGGAAACCAGCGACGGCCCGATGCAGGCAAACAGCCTGGTGATTGCCACCGGTGGCTTGTCGATTCCGGCGATTGGTGCGACGGATTTTGCCTTTGGCATTGCGCGTCAGTTCGGTCTGAAAATCATCGAACCGCGCCCGGCCCTGGTGCCGCTGACCTTTGATGCCGCCAGTTGGCAAACCTTTGTGCCATTGGCAGGCATTGCGTTGGTGGTGGAAGTGGAAACCGGGGTCAAAAAAGAACGCGGCTTTTTCCGCGAAGATTTGCTGTTCACGCACCGGGGTTTGTCCGGCCCGGCGATTTTGCAAATCTCCAGCTTTTGGCAAAGCGGCGCACCGATCACATTAAATTTACTGCCGGAACTCGATGCCACCGCAGCGTTGCTGGAAGCCAAAGGCAGCAGCAAAAAAAATCTGGCGAACATTTTGGGCCAGTGGCTACCCAAAAACCTGGTGGAAGGCTGGTGCAACGCTAATGGTTTTGCGCTGGAGGCACGGGTGGCGGATCTGCCAGATAAAACCCTGCGTGCGCTGGGCGAATCGCTCAACCGCTGGCGCGTGGTGCCAAATGGCTCGGAAGGCTACAAAAAGGCCGAAGTGACGCGCGGCGGGATCGATACGCGCGAACTATCGCAGCAAAGCATGATGGCGAACAAGGTGCCGGGCCTGCATTTTATTGGCGAGGCAGTCGATGTGACGGGTTGGCTGGGGGGATTTAATTTTCAGTGGGCCTGGGCTTCGGGCATGGCGGCCGGGCTGGCTGTGGGGCAAACATCGTCGCCTGATTAAGCCATCCAAGCAGCAACGATTTTGCTGGCATCAGGCTTTCTGCCATTTTTCTTCAAGCGCATTATTCAACCAAATGGAATAAACCATTGCCGCTGGCAGTATTGTTCCACCCCGGTTTTTCATGAATAATGACAGCATTGATTCAAACCAAGCCACAACCGGGAAAAACAAACCTGCCAATTAGTACCGCATCATCGGGCCAATGCCAGCAGGCATGGGCGTTTTGTTCCTCTTTTGAAGATTGCTATCGCCATTATCATGAAACCAAG
>JBDLSU010000664.1:0-6041 GCA_039799405.1 Pseudomonadota bacterium
TGCGTATGGGTAAATTAAAGGATCTACCAACTACACCATTTTTACCGGCCAAGGAACGACGCGCTTGCGTGAGGCGTTACGTTAGTGGATGTCAAGTTCCACACGAAACGTCATAGAGCCATCTTCGCACAAAGCGCGCGCATCAAAGCCAAGTAGTACACAAACCTGGAAAACAACCTCAAGCCACCAGCATTTCCAGTTGCACCGCATCTAGATAGCACCACTGCCCCAAAGCCAAACCCAAATCCGCCAGCTTGAGTTGCCCGATCTGCACCCGTTGCAAGGCCGCACAATGGTTTTCCGCCGCCGCCAGCATGCGCTTGACCTGATGATACTTACCCTGCTCCAGCACAATTTCAATCAGATGCGTATCCAGTTGCACGCAATGCACCGCCGCCAATGGTGCGGGCTCGTCATGCAATTGCACCCCGGCCAGCAGTTTTGCTACCAATGCGTCGGTCACCGCTTCGGCGGTGGTGGCGTGATACACCTTGGGTACATGGCGCTTGGGTGAAGATTGGGCGTGAATGAAGGCCCCGTCGTCGGACAGCAACAGCAAGCCGGTGGTATCGTGATCCAGCCGACCGACCGGTTGCACTTCGCGCCAGGTACATTGTTCCGGCAGCAGCGTCAGCACGCCCGGATGGTGGCTGGGCTTGCGTGAGCATTCCACATTCATCGGTTTGTTGATGGCGATATACACATGCTCGCGCCAGGGCCAGGTTTCGTCAAAAATGGTCAGCACCAGGTCTTTCGGATCGAGCTTCTGGCGATAGTCGTCCAATATTTCGCCATTAAACGCCACTTCACCATCGCTGATCAGTTCGCGGCAATATTTACGGCTGCCAAAGCCTTGCGATTGGACAATGCGATCCAGTGTCAATGCTGCCATGTTTTGCCTCCGTGCTCTGCACCAAATTCTTCGCCCATTTGTTGCCCGCGTTTGGCCGCAGCTTTGACGGCGGTAATAATGGCCGGGCCAACCTGATCTTGCTGCATGCTACTCAGGGCAGCATGAGTGGTGCCGCCTTTGGACGTGACGCGCTCGCGCAACAGCGCCAGCGGTTCAGTGGCATTGCAGGCCAATTGGGTGGCACCAACAAAGGTTTGTTGCGCCAGCAACAAGGCTTGCTCGCCCGACAAACCCAGCGCTTGCCCGGCTTGCTGCATGGCTTCCATGAAGTAAAACACATAGGCCGGGCCACTGCCGGAAAGCGCCGTGACGGCATCGATCAACTCTTCCCGCGCCAGCCACAAGGTTTGGCCGACTGCCTGCATAATGCTTTGCGCCATGACGCGCTGATCCTGGGATACCTGCTCTGCCGCAAACATGCCGGTCATACCTTGCCCGATCAGGGCCGGGGTATTTGGCATACAGCGTACAATCGCGGCGTGGCCACCGAGCCAGCGACACAGATCGACCACACGGATGCCAGCAGCAATCGACAGCACCAAATGATTCGGCTGCAAAAACGCTGCCAATTGCTTGGCCACTTCGGCCATTTGCTGGGGTTTGACCGCCAATACCACGACAGAATACGCTGCAATCTGCTGGTCGATGGCAGTGGCGGTGCTGACACCATATTGCGCACTCAGGCGCGCCAGTGCTTCGGTATTGAGGTCAACCACATGCATTTGCGCCTGCTCGCGCAAACCCGCTATCAGCGCGGTCGCCATATTGCCACCGCCGATAAATGCAATTTTCTGCATAGCCTGCCTTATAAAGATTTTAATTCGATTGTTGAATCAGATTGTTGAATCAGATTAATGAATCAGATTGATACATCACATTGCATTATCTGGAATAATCGCGCGCCCCAAAAATCGCGCTGCCGACCCGTACCATGGTGGCCCCTTCGGCAATGGCGGCACTCATGTCGGCTGACATGCCCATCGACAGGGTATCAAGCACGATCCCGTGCTGCGCCAGCATGTCACGCAGGGCGCGCACCTGAGCAAACGGTTGGCGCTGTCGTGCCGGGTCGTCACAAGGCTCGGGAATCGCCATCAGGCCACGCAGTTTCAGACGCGGCAAGGCTTGCACCGCTTGTGCCAGTTCCAGCAATTGATCCGGTGCCACCCCGCTTTTACTGGCTTCGCCGCTGATATTGACCTGCAGGCAAATATTCAAATCCGGCAAATCGGCAGGACGTTGCTCCGACAAGCGTTGCGCGATCTTAACACGCTCAACCGTATGCACCCAAGCAAAATGCTCGGCAATGGGGCGCGTCTTATTGCTTTGAATTGGGCCGATGAAATGCCACTCCAGCATGGAGTTTGGTGCTAAAATGTGCATTTCCGCCATTTTATCAATGGCTTCCTGTAAGTAATTTTCACCAAACGAGACTTGCCCGGCTTGCACTGCATGCAACACTTCTTGCGCGCCAAAGGTTTTTGAGACCGCCAGCAAACGCACTTGCGCACTATCGCGCCCGCAAGCGGCGGCTACCCGCGCAATCGCACCACGCACAGCTTGCAACTTCTCTGGTATTGGGGACATAATTGCTGGATCAGTGGCTGAAGGATTCATGATTGGCTGGCCTTTCCCGTTTCTTTTTCAATTTAATTTTTTACGCACAGGGATTATAAATGGACATTTCCGAACTGCTGGCATTCTCTGTCAAGAATAAAGCGTCCGACTTGCATTTATCTGCGGGTCTGCCACCGATGATCCGGGTTCATGGCGATGTACGCCGCATCAACCTGCCGCCGCTGGAGCACAAGGACGTACACGGCATGGTATATGACATCATGAACGACGGCCAGCGCAAAACCTATGAAGAAATGCTGGAAATCGACTTTTCCTTCTCCATTCCCGGTCTGGCACGCTTTCGGGTCAATGCCTTCAATCAGGACCGGGGTGCCGCCGCCGTGATGCGGACCATTCCCTCTAAAATTTTGTCACTCGAAGAATTACGCTGCCCCAGGATTTTTACCGATCTGGCCTTGAAGCCGCGCGGTCTGGTGTTGGTGACCGGGCCAACCGGTTCCGGTAAATCGACAACGCTGGCAGCGATGGTCAACCATGTCAACGAAAACGAATACGCGCATATTCTGACGATTGAAGACCCGATTGAATTTGTACACGAATCGAAAAAAAGCCTGATCAACCAGCGCGAAGTCGGCCCACATACCCTGTCGTTTAACGCGGCGTTGCGCTCGGCACTGCGGGAAGATCCGGATACCATTCTGGTGGGCGAATTGCGTGATCTGGAAACCATCCGCCTGGCGCTGTCCGCCGCTGAAACCGGCCACCTGGTGTTCGGTACGCTGCATACTTCATCCGCCGCCAAAACCATTGACCGGATTATTGACGTATTCCCCGGCGATGAAAAAGAAATGGTGCGCGCCATGTTGTCGGAATCGCTGCAAGCAGTGATTTCACAAACCCTGCTCAAAACCAAAGACGGTTCGGGCCGGGTGGCAGCACATGAAATCATGGTCGGCACCCCGGCGATTCGTAACCTGATTCGCGAAGCCAAGATTGCGCAAATGTATTCGGCGATTCAAACCGGCAGCAATATGGGCATGCAAACACTGGACAGTTGCCTGGGTGATCTGGTCAAGCGCAATGTAATTTCCAATGCGGCGGCCCGTTCAGCGGCAAAAATCCCGGAAAACTTCCCGGGTTAATGATTTCACTCCAACCTCAAAACGACTAAAACAAAAACGCTGCACTACACACCTTTTAAAGAAACTCAGGAATATCATGGAACGCGATCAAGCCACCAAATTTATGTTCGACCTGCTGCGTCTGATGACCAGTAAAAACGGATCAGACCTGTTCATTACGGCGGGTTTCCCCCCCGCCATTAAAATTGATGGCAAAGTCACCCCGGTCTCCAATCAACCGCTCACCGCCAACCACACGCTGGAACTGGCACGTTCCATCATGAACGACAAGCAGGCGGCCTCGTTTGAATTGACCAAGGAATGCAATTTTGCGATCAGCCCGGGCGATCTGGGCCGCTTCCGCGTTTCTGCGCTGGTGCAACTGGGTTGCGTGGCGATGGTATTGCGTACCATTACTACCACCATTCCGCGGCTGGAAGATCTGGGCTTGCCCAACACCCTGAAAGACGTGGTGATGACCAAGCGCGGTCTGGTGATCATGGTCGGTGCCACCGGTTCCGGTAAATCCACCACGCTGGCGGCGATGCTGGGTTACCGCAATGAAAACAGCCAGGGCCATATCATCACGATTGAGGACCCGGTTGAATACGTGCATCCACACAAAAAATGCATCATCACCCAGCGCGAAATCGGGGTCGATACCGAAGACTGGGCAGTGGCGCTGAAAAACACCCTGCGTCAGGCTCCGGACGTGATCCAGATCGGCGAAATTCGCGACCGCGAAACCATGGATCATGCGATTGCCTTTGCCGAAACCGGGCACTTGTGTCTGGCTACCCTGCATGCGAATAGCGCCAATCAGGCGCTGGATCGTATCATCAACTTCTTCCCGGAAGAGCGGCGTCAACAATTGCTGATGGATTTGTCGCTAAACCTGAAGGCGCTGATCTCGCAACGGCTGATCCCGATGAAAGACAGCAAGGGCCGCTGCGTGGCGATTGAAATCATGCTCAATACGCCTTTGATTTCAGATTTGATTTTCAAGGGCAATGTGCATGAGATTAAAGAAATCATGAAAAAATCGCGCGAACTGGGCATGCAAACCTTTGACCAGGCGCTGTTTGATTTGTTTGAGCAAGACAAAATCTCGTACGAAGACGCGCTACGCAACGCCGATTCGATCAACGATTTGCGCCTCGCCATCAAATTGCAGGGCAAGGATTCCAAGAAGCGCGATTTGTCCAAGGGTACCGAGCACCTTGGCATTGTTTAAGCAATTATTCGCGCCACCAGCTCAATCCAGTGGCGCACTGGCGTTGCGGTGCCGCCCTGCAAATGGGCGATGCAGCCAATATTAGCGGTAACGATGGTGTCTGGCCCGCTGGCCTGCAAATTGGCCAGCTTGTTGGCGCGCAAGCTGTTCGCCAGTTCCGGCTGCAATACCGAATAGGTACCAGCCGAGCCACAGCAGGTATGGCTGTCGCAAGGCAAACTCAGCGTCACACCCAGACCACGCAACAGGCTTTCGACCTGGCCGCGTAATTGTTGCCCGTGCTGCAGAGTGCAAGGCGGGTGGTAAGCCAGCTTGATTTCGGCACTAGCGCCAAAACTGCTGCTGGCCCGCACCATCTGCTGCAACTGCGGAGCAAAGCCCACTAACACTTCGCTGATATCACGGGTCAGTGCCGCTACCCGTGCCGCTTTGGCCGCATACTGCGCATCATGCGCCAGATGGTAGCCATATTCCTTGAGCATGACCCCACAGCCGGAAGCAGTCATCACAATCGCTTCCACCGCGTCCCGCCCCTGCAGATAGGGCCACCAGGCATCGATATTGTTGCGCATGTCTTGCAGTGCCGCCTGTTCTGCACTCAGGTGCTGGCGCAAGGCACCGCAGCATCCGGCTTTGGGTGCGCGCAACAGTTGCACGCCCAGTTTGTCCAGCACCCGGGCGGTGGCGGCATTGATATTTGGGGCCATGCCGGGCTGGACGCAACCTTCCAGAATCAACATCTTGCGGGCATGCGGCCGATCCGGCCATATTCCGGCCCGGGTGGATGCGTCACGCGGGGGCAGTTTTTGCTGCAAAACGCGCGGCAAAGCGGGGCGCAGCGCATAAGCCAGCGCAAACAAGGGCTTCATCAGGGCCGGGCGCGGCAAGGTCAGTAGCAACAATTGGCGCAGGGTACGCTCGCGCCAGGGCCGCTGCACCTGCTGCGCCACCACTTTACGGCCAATATCGAGCAAATGGCCGTATTCCACTCCGGATGGGCAGGTGGTCTCGCAATTGCGGCAAGTCAGGCAGCGATCCAGATGGGTCTGGGTACGCGCTGTGGCGGGTGCGCCTTCCAGCACTTGTTTGATCAGGTAGATACGGCCACGCGGGCCATCGCGCTCGTCGCCCAGCAATTGATAAGTGGGGCAAGTGGCGGTACAAAACCCGCAATGGACACAGGCTTGCAGTATTG
>JBDLSU010000665.1:0-5572 GCA_039799405.1 Pseudomonadota bacterium
GGAAGCAAAGTTTTCATGATTCAAGCCAGGCTTGAATGAACCCCGGAGGAATATATGGCCTGCTTGTCCAATTGGTGCGGCGCGCTGTTGCTATTATGTGTGGCCCCGGCACGGGCGGCAGAAGCGCCGCCAGTGGCACTGGCTCAGGCATCGGCTCAGGCATCGGCTCAGGCATCGGCTCAGCCCTTGTCCGCACCCCAGGTCATGGGCTGGGTGCCGCCGTATGCACTGGAAGCCTCGGCCTTCGGGATTCATGCCAATCCCAAAATCGGCCAAACCCTGACCCGCATCGGCCTGCAATTCTGGAACCCCAGCCCCGATGGCAGTGGCCTGGTGTTTGCGCCCACCGATAAAATCGGCCCACCCGTCAGTGAAGCCTCGGTGCTGCGCTTTCGCGATTGGGCCAGGGCGCGCAATATCAAGGTGTTGCTGACGGTCTACAATAATTCGCAGGTGCTGGAAAAGTGGGACTGGGAATTGGCCAAACGCGCCTTTGTCGGCAACCGGGTCGCGTTTACCCAGGCCCTGATTGCCGAAATGGAAAAATACCAGCTCGACGGGATTGATCTCGATCTGGAAGGCGAGGGCGATCTGGATGGCGACCGGGTGGCTTATGCGCTGTTCGTCAAAGAATTATCGGTGCAACTGAAAAGTCGTGGCAAACTCCTCACAATCGACACCTTTCACAGCCCCTGCCACAATGCGCCGAACATGAGCTGGTGGAAAGACTGGCTGGGCCAGATCGATGCAATTCACAGCATGGGTTACCAGGATCTGTACGAAGCCAGCGAAGAAACCTTCACCCCGCCGAATAAACCAGTCTGCGAAAACGGAGCCAGCTTGTTTAAATACAGTTGGCAATTGCAATATGGCATGCGGCTGGGTTATCGGGTCGATCAAATTCTGTTTGGATTACCGACCTGGATTGACAAATGGGGCAAGGCCGGACGCGAAACCGACCCGGTTTCCCATATTCGCGAGGTGCAAGCCCTGGGGGCGGGCATTGGATTATGGGATTTGCAAATACCGACCCCGCTGTGGCGTACCGATCAGACCTGGGATGCCGCCCGCGACTTGCGCGTGCGCCCCGGTAATGGCTGGAAGCGCTTGAAATAGCCCTTGATACAGCAAAAGCCCTGCAGGTAGCCCAATGGTCTTTCTGGTCGCATGGGCACTTGACATGGAAAAAGCCGCAGCCCGATTTCTGGCTGCGGCTTTTGGGTTTTCCTTACCGGGCAACGCCGGTATTGCTGGTATTACTGGTATTACCGGTATTACCGGTGTTGCTGGCTTTAGTGTGAAAACTTGTTGTTCTTGCTGATCGCGGTCATATCCACAAAGCGTGAGCCATTATGGTTGGTGGGAGAAAAGTGAACGGTGAAGCCACCCGCGTCATAATCATTGCTATCGATGGTTTCCAGGGCGCGGATAAAACGCTGGCGGGTCAGGTCACGGCCCGTGCGGCGCAAGCCTTCGGTGAAGATCTTTGCCGCGAGGTAGCCTTCCAGACTGGAGAAGTTGATGTCTTTTTCTTTGCCCGCTTTTTTCATGGCTTTATGAAATTCCGCCACCACCGGCGTGCCTTGGCCCCAGGGGAAGGGCACCACTTGCGAAATAATCGTACCGGCACCAGCATCGCCCAGCGCATCGGCCAGCGCCTGGCTACCTACGAACGACAAGTTATAGAACAAACCCATGTAGTTGGAACTGCGCATGGCCTGCACAAAGGCGGCGCAGGTGGTATAGGTGCTGACCTGAATAATCGCATCGGGTTTGCTTGGCAGGATTTTGTTGACTGCGGCTTTCACGTCGGTGCTGTTGCGCATTACAGTGGCGGTCACTGGCATTGGTAAATTGAACAGTTTGAGCGCACGCTCAACGCCAGCCAGACCAGCTTTACCGTAAGCATCATCCTGATAGAACACCGCGATATTTTTCATGCCATTCTTGACCAGACCACGTACCAGATGCTCGGTTTCGTCATTGTAGCTGCTGCGGATATGGAAAATTTCACGCGAAAATGGCTCGCGCAAGGATTGCGCACCCGTGAATGGGGCAAAAAACGGTACTTTGGCCTTGGTGAAAATCGGCAGGGCGGCGTTGGAAGTCGGGGTGCCGACATAGCCGAACAGGGCGAACACATCGTTGGTTTCGATCAGTTTTTTGGTATTCCAGGCGGCCAGCTCGGGTTCGTATTTGTCGTCGGCGGTAATGATTTCAATTTTGCGGCCATGTATGCCGCCACGGTCATTAAGTGCATCGAAATAGACTTTGGCACCGGTATGCAACTGAATCCCCAATTGGGCGGCTGGGCCGGAGAAGGCAGCGGATTGACCGAGCAGGATACGGTTGTCGTTAACGCCACTCTCGGCGTGAGCAGTACTGCTTGCCATAAAGGGTAAGGTTGTGACCATTAAGGCCGTCAGGCCCAGATTTTTGATTTGGGCAGGTAGTTGGGTAAATAGTGACTTCAGGCAGAATGATGGCATGGAAAACCTCCGGTAAGTTGGTTTAAATTACAATCATTGCTTGTTATATTGTGTTATGGTGCAATGATTGATTTTTTTATGGTGTCGAAGTAATGAATAAATAGTGACTATGGTCTTGGTCTGTTAAATCGACAGGGAGGATTTTACCGTGGAAAATGTGGCCAGGGGAAGTGATTTCGTTGCATTGCACAAAAAAAGAGGGAAGCGTCTAAATAGTGACCTGTGGCAATGTTGCTTTTCTCCGTTGTCATGCGGCAAGCAAAAGAATATTGCTTTGCGGCATATTGTCGGGGAAAAAGGAAAATCCGGGCGCTGATGGTGTTGAGCTATGGAAATTCCCCCGGAGCGGGGGAAGGCGGGTAGAAAAGCCGTGATGCGAACTTGCTATTGTTGAATTGGTAAGAATTTTGTCATAATTGGCATGGTTGTGCGGAAACTCAGGGCGTGCTCAATTCTGCAACAAAGTCGTAGGTGTCGCCCCGGAAAAAAGATTGGCAAAATTCTACTGCGCGACCATCACGCAAAAAACCCAGTCGTTCTACCGACAAACCGGCATCACCCACCTGCGCTTGCAACAGCTTGGCCTGTTCGGCATTGAGTAATAAGGCCGATAAACGCTGCAAGGCGCGTACCGGGCGGTTGCCCGCTTGTTCCAGCGCGTCATACATGGAAATGTCAACCGATTCCAGCGATGGCAAAAATTCCGCCACGATGGTGGCGTATTCCAGGCACATCGGCACGTCGTCGGCATAGCGGATGCGGTGGAAGCGGTATACCGGTGCGCCTGGCGAGAGCCGCAAACGCAAGGCTTCATCCGGCGTTACCGTGCCTTCCGAGCGTTTCAGCCAGACACTGCGCGGGGTGCGGCCACGGGCGCGCATGTCTTCCGAGAAAGAAGTGAGCTTGGCGAAATTCTTTTCAATCCGGGTATTAATAAAATTGCCGGAACCAGGGCGGCGCACCAGCAAGCCTTCCGATACCAGGCCATCGATTGCTTTGCGCACGGTAATGCGTGAAATCGCCAGATCCGTTGCCAGTTGCCGCTCGGCCGGGAGCGCTTCATCCGGACGCAAAATCCGCTTGTCGATGGCTTCACGCAGCGCATGTTGCAATTGCTGGTACAGCGGCATGCTGCTGTTTTCATTCAGCGTTTGCATGATGTGGGCCAGGGTTGTCATTCAAAAGTCTCCATAGTGTTCTGTTGGCACAAGGAAAGTGGTGCCGTGCCCGGTATGATACCAAAAAAAGTACCAATTTATGGATTCTGTTATTTCTGAACGTGTAGATTGTTTTTTATGGCGAAATTTTCCTCAAAAAAAGCATTATTTGTGGAATTGTTGCGACGTATCATGATTTTTTAAAGAAATTGGTAGCCAACCGGTATTGTTTGGTAGTATATTGGCGTTAGATTGGTTTTGTAGGTGGTTTTGACAGGGCTATCAGCATTGACCAGCGGTAATGCGGTCTATGAATTAAATTGGGGCTGGGCGAGGGCCACAGCCATCTCATTTGGGGGAGTAAATGAAAAAAAATAGCACAACAACAGGAAATCGCTTGACGCCTATCGCTTTCGGCGTCGGGGTCATGGTATTTTGCGCCAGTGTGTCAGCACAAACTGCACCTGCTGCACAAGTAACGGCTGCCGCACCGCTACAAGTGGCGCAAGCCGCACCCGCAGCACCTGCTGCGGCAGATAACGCCAATGCAGAGCCAAAAAAAGCGGATCGCAATGTCGATCCTGAAGTACAAAAAGTGGTGGTCAAGGGCTTGCGCGCATCCCTGCAGCAAAGTCTGAACCAAAAACGCTCCAGCGATACCATGGTGGAAGTGATCACCGCAGAAGATATCGGCAAGCTGCCGGACAAAAACGTGGCCGATGCAGTGCAGCGTTTGCCCGGGGTGAATACCAGCTCTTCGTCTTCGGGCGAAGGTGGTTTCGATGAAAACGACCGTGTCAGCATTCGTGGTACCAGTGCCAGCCTGACCCAGACCCTGATCAACGGCCATGCGGTTGGCAGTGGTGACTGGTTCATTCTGAGCCAATTCGGTAGCGTTGGCCGTAGCGTCAGCTTTACCCTGTTGCCTTCGGAACTGGTGGGTTCGGTGGTGGTACACAAATCGGCCAGTGCTGATCTGGTGGAAGGTGGTGTCTCCGGTGCCATTAATATCATTACCCGCAAACCGCTGGAATTCAAAAAGCAAGTGACAGCGGAAGCCTCGCTGGGTGGTGTGTATGCTGACAAGCCGAAAAAGACCGACCCCCAGTTCAATGCCTTGTTGAACTTTAAAAATGATGAAAATACCTTCGGTGCCCTGGTTCAGGTGTTTTCGGAAAAACGCAGCTCGCGCCGTGATGGTCAGGAACTGCTGGGCTACCACGCCATTTCGCCAACCAGTGCTGCAGCGGTAGCGCATCCGGAGCTGGCCAATGTGCTGGTGCCCAACTTTATCGGCTCGGCCCTGTTTGAACAAGTGCGTGAACGCACTGGCGGTACTGTTGCCTTGCAATTCAAGCCCAGCAAGGATTTGACACTGGGTGTGGATGCGTTCTATTCCAAGCTGGTGGCAACCAACTCCAACATTAATGCACTGGCCAATACCGGTGCTATTGGTGATCAGATTCCAACGGCTTACACCATTCGCAATAACACACTGGTCTCCGCCACCGTACCGGCTTCGGCAGGTTATAACGCGGTGATTACCGATGCCATTTACCGTCCGGGCGAAGGTGCCAAGAGCCACTTCCTGAACTTTGATGTACGCTACCGCGTCAACAAAGAGTTCACCATCACCGGTCAAGCCGGTAGCACCAAGGGTGAAGGGTTTACCCCGAGCCAGCCAGCGTATGAATCGAATGCCAACAATGTCGGCCTGAGCTACAGCCTGAACGGTACCAATAGCCCGGCTTCCGTTACCCTGAGTCGCACCGCATTTAGCCCGGCCAATTCCAGTACCGGTTGGGCCTGGGATAACAAACTGTTCACCCATGACAAAGAAAAGTACGCCCAGGTTGATGGCGAACTGGTGATTGACAAAGGCGTGCTCGATACCATCAAGTTTGGTGTGCGTTGGGCTGACCATCA
>JBDLSU010000666.1:0-3629 GCA_039799405.1 Pseudomonadota bacterium
TGGCTGTTTTCAGCGCGTGCCTACAATATTGAAACCCTGACCGTGGCACCAACCGAAGACCCGACGCTCTCACGCATGACCATCGTGACCGCAGGCTCGGACGATGTGATCGAACAAATCACCAAACATCTGAACCGCCTGATCGAAGTGGTGAAAGTGGTGGATTTGACCGAAGGCGCGCATATTGAGCGCGAACTGATGTTGATCAAGGTGCGGGCCGTAGGCAAGGAGCGCGAAGAAATGAAGCGCACCGCCGATATTTTCCGTGGCCGCATCATTGATGTGACCGAAAAAACCTACACCATCGAATTGACGGGTAACAAAGGCAAGCTCGATGCGTTTATCGAGTCGATTGATGCCGCTTCGATTCTGGAAACCGTACGTACCGGCGGTTCTGGCATCGGTCGGGGTGAACGCATTTTGAAAGTGTAAGCAGCACAAGGTGATGCTAGCGAAGCTTTTTACCCATTTAAATATTAAATAAATTAATTTAGGAAAAATAAAATGAAAGTTTTTTACGATAAAGATTGTGATTTGTCCCTGATCAAAAACAAAAACGTCACCATCATCGGTTACGGTTCGCAAGGCCATGCCCATGCGCAAAACCTGAATGATTCCGGCTGCAAAGTGACCGTGGCGTTGCGCAAGGGCGGTGCGTCCTGGAACAAGGCCGAAGGTGCTGGTTTGCGCGTGGCTGAAGTGAATGATGCGGTCAAAGAAGCTGATGTCATCATGATTTTGTTGCCGGATGAAAATATCGCCCAGGTCTACAATGAAAACGTTGCGCCCCATGCCAAACAAGGTGCCGTGCTGGCGTTTGCTCACGGCTTTAATGTGCACTACGGCCAGGTCGTGCCGCGCGCCGATCTGGACGTGATCATGATTGCACCAAAAGCGCCAGGCCATACCGTGCGTGGCACTTACACCCAGGGTGGCGGCGTGCCGCATCTGGTGGCGGTGTATCAGGATAAATCCGGTTCGGCCCGTGATATCGCCTTGTCGTATGCCATGGCAAATGGCGGCGGTCGCGCTGGCATTATCGAAACCAATTTCCGTGAAGAAACCGAAACCGATTTGTTCGGCGAACAAGCGGTATTGTGCGGTGGCACCGTGGAATTGATCAAAGCCGGTTTTGAAACCCTGGTCGAAGCTGGCTATGCGCCCGAAATGGCCTACTTTGAGTGCTTGCACGAATTAAAATTGATCGTTGATCTGATTTATGAAGGCGGTATCGCCAACATGAATTACTCGATCTCGAACAACGCCGAATACGGCGAATACGTGACCGGGCCAAAGATCGTTACCGATGCCACCAAAGATGCGATGCGCCAGTGCCTGAAAGATATCCAGACCGGTGAATACGCCAAGAGCTTCATTCTGGAAAACAAGGCCGGTGCCCCGACCCTGATCTCGCGCCGTCGCCTCACTTCCGAGCACCAGATCGAACAAGTCGGTGCCAAATTGCGCGCCATGATGCCATGGATTGCCAAGAACAAACTGGTTGATCAAAGCAAAAACTAAGTTGTTTGACGGTAAGATGTGACAAAACAATGAGGCGGGCGACTGCCTCATTGCATTTTGGGCGGCTATAATAGACCTCTTGAACATTAATTACCAGGAAATGGAATCACTATGGCTGTTTTTAATCGTCGCAAAGCCAAACTTCACCAGACTCCCAAACCTGCGCGTGCTGACGGCACGCCGCCAGCCAATCGCCACAAAAGCATTTACCTGTTACCCCACGCCTTCACTACCGCCGCGCTGTTCTGCGGGTTTTATGCGATTGTGATGGCGATGAATCAAAAATTTGAAAACGCCGCCATTGCCATTTTTATCGCCATGATTCTCGATAGCCTGGATGGCCGCATCGCGCGTCTGACCAATACCCAGAGCGAATTCGGTGCCCAGTACGACAGCTTGTCGGACATGGTGAATTTTGGTTCCGCGCCCTCGCTGGTGATGTATGAATGGGCGCTCAAAGGCATGGGCAAGCTCGGCTGGTTGTCAGCCTTTGTGTATTGCGCTGGCGCTGCCTTGCGGTTGGCGCGCTTCAATACCAATATTGCGGTGGTGGACAAGCGCTATTTTCAGGGCTTGCCCAGTCCGGCGGCAGCGGCGCTGGTGGCCGGGTTTATCTATGTGATGGTCGATGCCGGTATTCCGGGTAATCAATTTTTATGGTCGGCCTGGTTTATTACGCTGTTCGCTGGTTTGACCATGGTTACCAATGTGCCGTTTTATAGCTTTAAAGATGTCAACTTTGGCAAAGCCGTGCCCTTCATCATGGTATTTGTGGTGGTTTTGATTTTTGTGGCAATTTCGATCCATCCGCCAATTGTGCTGTTTGGCATGTTTGTGTTGTTTGCGCTGTCCGGCTATGTCATCTTTTTCTGGCGCTTGATCAAGGGTGCGCCAGTTTCCATCGTGCAAACCGAAATGGAAAGCCACGACGACGAATCTGCAGAAAAATAGAGTGAAATCATGAGCGATAAATTAATTATATTTGACACCACCTTGCGCGATGGCGAACAGTCGCCCGGCGCTTCGATGACCAAAGACGAAAAAGTGCGCATCGCGCGCCAACTGGAACGTATGAAGGTGGATGTGATCGAAGCCGGTTTTGCTGCGGCCTCGCAGGGCGATTTTGAAGCGATTGCGGCGATTGCGGCAGCGGTCAAGGATTCGGTCGTGTGTTCGCTCTCGCGCGCCAATGACCGCGACATTGCGCGTGCGGTCGAAGCCTTGCAGGCGGCGCGGCGCAAGCGCATTCACACCTTTATTGCCACCTCCAAGCTGCATATGGAAATGAAGTTGCGCATGTCGCCCGAGCAAGTGCTGGAACAAGCGCGTCAGGCGGTGCGTTTTGCCCGTCAATACACCGACGATATCGAATTTTCGCCGGAAGATGGCAGCCGTTCCGATCAGGATTTCCTCTGCAAGGTGCTAGAAACCGTGATCGACGAAGGTGCTACCACGATTAACTTCCCGGATACAGTCGGCTATGCGGTACCGGAATTATTTGGCGAAACCATCCGCCGTTTGCGCGAGCGTATTCCCAATTCCGATAAGGCCATCTGGTCAGTGCATTGCCATAACGATTTGGGCTTGGCAGTGGCCAATTCGCTGGCGGGTGTGATGATCGGTGGCGCGCGCCAGATCGAGTGTACGATCAATGGCCTGGGTGAGCGCGCGGGTAATACCGCGCTGGAAGAAGTGGTGATGGCGCTGCGCACGCGCAAGGCGTATTTTGATCTGGAATGCGGCATTGATATCAGCCAGATCGTGCCCGCTTCCAAATTGGTAGCGCAAATTACCGGTTTTGCGGTGCAGCCGAATAAGGCGGTGGTGGGGGCCAATGCCTTTGCCCATGCCTCCGGCATCCACCAGGACGGCGTGTTGAAGGCGCGCGACACCTACGAAATCATGCGAGCCGAAGATGTCGGTTGGGCCGCCAACAAGATCGTGCTGGGCAAGCTGTCGGGTCGCAATGCCTTCAAGCAGCGGCTGCAGGAGCTGGGCATCGAGATGGAGTCCGAGGCCGAGATCAACGCGGCCTTCGCGCGCTTCAAGGACCTGGCCGACCGCAAGAGCGACATCTTCGACGAGGACATCATCGCGCTGGTGGGCGA
>JBDLSU010000667.1:0-2591 GCA_039799405.1 Pseudomonadota bacterium
GTCCTGCCCATCCGGCTGGAAGCGGCTACGACAGGCAGAACGCGCCCTCCTGGCGCCGCTGCACCACCCGCCACCACGCACCGAACAAGGTTCTTCAACCGCCAAATCCGGCAGCAACGCCTGCGCCAAACCCGGATCAAGCACTGCTTGCGCGGTATATTCACGCCGGGTATCGGCGCACCACTCCCACACATTGCCGTGCATTTGGTATAAGCCCCAAGCATTTTTGGCAAGCTCGCGAACCGACACCGTTTTGCGCCGATATACGCCTTTTTTTCCGCTACGGTACGGATACTCGCCTTGGTAATTTACCTGCTCAGGCGAAATATCTTCCCCCAAGTGAAACGGTGTAGTGCTGCCTGCCCGGCATGCATATTCCCATTCCGCTTCCGTCGGCAAGCTTGCTTGCCACAGGGCGTGCCCAGGCAGCAGGGCATCAAGCTTGTGCAAAAATGCTTGCACATCACGCCAACTGATTTTTTCCACCGGGTGCTGCGGCCCACCGCCATTTTTCAGCGTGAAGCGACTCGGGTTATAGCCCATTATGGCTTGCCATAAAGCCTGACTACATGCCGTTTCCGCCAGCCAAAAGCCCTGCTGTATCGTCACCCAATGCTGCGGCCCTTCGCGCTCCTGCCGCTCATGTTCCGCCGCTGGCGAGCCCATCAAAAAGCGCCCGCCTTCAATCCAGCGCATGCGCTGCACCACGGCACCCGGTTGTATCCGAAATTCTGCCCACACTCCACATTCATCATCACCAAACGCACAAGCCCATGGCGGCGGAAAGGGGTCGGGCAGGCGCTCTACCCAATCGGCAGCAATGTCGGAAAACGCGGTAACGAGCATGAGGCTCATCCTTTGCAAATAAGGGATACGGTTGGATTGGCGATCATTTTATCCGGCTTGCCCAGGCATTAGTGAAACCAGCTTCAGGACAGGCCATACCAGGTTCAGTGTTTTGTTGTATTGTTCCATCCGTGAAAGCCTTTAGACCGCAAGACAACTCACCTTACCAGTTATGATCCGGATAGCAATATGCCAAGCTACAAAAAACTGACGCCCGAACACACAATGGCAAGCACCAGCCGCCCGGCACCAAAGATTGCTGCCCCGATCGATTATGACGGCATCCGATACCAGCAGGATCAGGAAGGTACGCCCGGCAAGGCGTTTGGGGCGGCCTATCTGGCCGCGATTGATGTGGCGAGTGGCAAGCTACTTTGGATACTGAAGATCGCTGATGCAATCCACTACCCACCAGGCTCACCTTGGGAGTTTGGCCCGATTTATCTCGAAAAAATTGAGACTGGGCCAGCAATCGATACCTTGGCTTTAACGACCCAACATGGCAGACGCTACGTGGTTGATTTGCAAACCCGCCAAGTCAAACTGGTGCATGATCCCGCTGACTTTATGGAACCTGACAAACACGACTGGAGCGCATCCCCGCCACCACCAGCGCCGCCCCCGCCGAAACCGTAGCCGCAAAACCGCGTCCGGCTGCGCCGGACAACTCCGCAGGCAAGCGCTACGCGCCTTGCCTACCGGGGCCTTGACCTAAGGGCCAGCCGAAAACCCAGGCTAACGTACAGCCCAACCGGCAGGAGGCGGAAACGACAGGCAGAACGCGCCCTCCTGGCATCGTCGCTCCACCCGCCACCACGCACCGAACAAGGCCCTTCCTCGGCAAAATCCGGCTGCCACGCCTGCGCCAAGCCAGGATCAACGCTCACCTTACCTGCCCGCTTTGCATACGCATCCGCCCCATACCGGTCAGCACACCACTCCCACACATTGCCGTGCATCTGGTACAAACCCCAGTCATTGCAAGGCAAGGCATCCACGGCCACCGTACACTCGCGATACATCCCGGTTGCTGCGCCAGCATACAGATAATTGCCATCGTAATTTACTTGATCGGGCCGGATGTTCGCACCAAACCAAAACGGTGTGATGGTGCCCGCACGACAGGCGTATTCCCATTCAGCCTCAGTGGGCAAGCTGGCTTGCCATGGAAAATCCGGCGGCAAGCTCTGGTTTAGCTTGTGCAAAAACTGTTGCACATCAAGCCAACTCACCTGCTCTACCGGGTGCTGCGGCCCGCCGCCGTTTTTCTCGTCAAACCGGCTTGGGTTGTTGCCCATAACGGCTTGCCACAGCGCCTGCGTGCAAGCCACCTCACCCAGCCAAAAGCCATGGCTGATGACGACGCGATGTTGCGGCCCTTCATCTTCATCGCGTCCAGCTTCGTGTTTGGGCGAACCCATTAAAAACTCACCCGGTTCAATATAGCGAAGGCGCAGCACTTGCCCGTTAAGGTGGCACAGCGCATACAAGCCAACCTCATCGCGCCCATGTTCAAAGCCAAACGGCGGCACGATCTGGCCAAGCTGCATTGCCAGTGTGGGCGTTTGCAGGTGTACTGCTTGCCCGCTGGCACTGCGCTGGGCCAAGCGGGCAAGGCTGGTCAAATGGACTTCGCGCTGGCCATGGGTGTGGATGATGCGGCGCTGGCCATCATCGAGCAACAACCAGCCTAATTCCAGTGGCATGCCCATGCCAAATGCGAAAATGCCGGACAGCGGGCTTCC
>JBDLSU010000668.1:0-2888 GCA_039799405.1 Pseudomonadota bacterium
CTACCTGTTCGAGTTGATGCAGCACAGCGGCGTCACCACGCTGCATTTTGTGCCGTCGATGCTGGAAATGTATTTGCAAATCCATGCCCGGCCACAGGCAAACGACCAGATCGGGGAAACGGCCTTGCCGCATCGATCCGGCTGGCCGGGTTCGGTACGGCAGGTTCTATGTTCCGGCGAAGCGCTGTCGTTTGCGCTGCAAGAAAAGTTTTTTGCCGCCACCCAGGGGCCAGATGGTCAAGCCACCATCGCCCTGCATAATTTGTATGGCCCGACCGAAGCGGCGATTGACGTTAGCCACTGGCACTGCCAGCCCGGTTTGATGCCGAATCTGGGCTACCCGGTAGCCAACTTGCGCTTGTACGTGGTGGATGCCAACCTGCAAGCGGTGCCGCCGGGTGTGGCCGGGGAATTGCTGATTGCCGGGGTAGGGGTAGGGCGTGGCTACTGGCAGCGGCCGGCACTGAGTGCGGAACGCTTTATTGGTGATCCGTTTGCCGATTCGTTTGCCGATTCGTTTGGCGATTCGTTTGCGCAGGTTTTGACTGAGTTTGATGCGTCTGCACAGCGTGCCTACCGCACCGGCGACTTGGCAAAATGGCGGCGGGATGGCAGCATCGATTATCTTGGCCGTTGCGATTTTCAGGTCAAGCTGCGCGGTCAGCGGCTGGAACTGGGCGAAATCGAAGCGCGTTTGCGTGCTTGCCCGGGTGTGCGTGATGCGCTGGTGGTGTTGCATGAGGAACGCTTGTTGGCCTATGTGCTGGCTGATGTTGCTGTTAATGCCGCTGCCAATGCCAATGCCAATGCTGCTGTCAATGCCGGTTCCGCTCCACTCGCTGGCTTGGACAGCCTGCTGGACAGCCGCCACCTGCGCCAGCAACTGGCGCGTGATCTGCCGGAATACATGTTGCCCAGCCATTTCATGGTGCTGGATCATTTCCCGCTCTCCAGCAACGGCAAGCTGGATCGGCGCGCCTTGCCGCAGCCGGATTTCATCGAAGCCAGCCAGCACGGCTATCAGGCCCCGATGCCGGGCTGGGAACGTGCGATTGCCGATATATGGCAAAGCTTGTTGCAGTACCCGCAAGTAGGGCGCGATGACGATTTCTTTGCGCTCGGTGGTCATTCTCTGCTGGCGGTGCAATGCATTGCCGCGCTGCGCAGCCAACATCAGATCGAGATCGGCTTGCGCCAGTTGTTTAACGCGCCCACCTTGCAGGCGTTCGCATTGCTGGTGGCCCAGCAGCAAGCCGAACAAGCCATCAGCGTGCCTTTGCAAGTGGCGTCGCGCAGTTTGCCGTTGCCGCTGTCCTGGGGCCAGCAGCGCTTATGGTTTATTTCGCACTTCGACCGCGCCGCCAGCCGCGCCTACCATATGCCTACCGCTTTGCGCCTGTCCGGCCAATTGCAGCCGGATGCCTTGCGC
Source organism: Pseudomonadota bacterium (assembly GCA_039799405.1). GTDB lineage: Bacteria > Pseudomonadota > Gammaproteobacteria > Burkholderiales > Burkholderiaceae_D > CAMBDR01. Next base: position 1,430 of record JBDLSU010000668.1, read on the forward strand.
CGCGCCCTGCAACGGGTAGTGGAGCGGCATGAAGTATTGCGTACCCGTTTTGTGCAAGACGGGGGCCAAGTCTGGCAAGTGATTGATGCCAACACCGGGTTTGACCTGCAAGTGCAGGATTTGTCGGCCATGCCCGGCCACGAACAAGCGTTTGCGCGCCAGCGCCTGAGTGTGGATTTGCTGGAACAAGCGTTTGATCTGGAAAACGGCCCCTTGCTGCGCGCGCAATTGCTGCGGCTGGCTGCGGATCAGCATGTATTGCTGCTGGTGCAGCATCATATTGTGTCGGATGCCTGGTCGGTAGCGCTGTTGCTGCAGGAAGTGATAGCGCTATACGCCGCCTTCAGTGACGATTTGCCCGATCCGCTCCCGCCTTTGACCTTGCAATACGCCGATTATGCGGTGTGGCAGCGGCAGGTATTGAGCGGGCCGCGCTGGCAGGCGCAACTGGAATACTGGCAACAAACCTTGCGCGGCGCACCAGCCTTGCTGGAATTGCCGCTGGATTATCCGCGTGGCCCGCAGCAAGATGTGGCGGGTGCGCAAATCCGCTTTGATATCGATGCCAGTGCCATGCTGGTGTTTTGCCAGGCCCATGGTTTGACGCTGTTCCAGTTCCTGCTGGCCAGTTGGGCCTTGCTGATGGCGCGTTTGTCCGGGCAAAGCGAGGTAGTAATCGGCACGCCAGTGGCACACCGGCCGCAGCGTGAGCTGGAAAAGCTGCTGGGTTACTTCGTCAATACCCTGGCGCTGCGTATCAATTGCGATCTGGAACAGGATCTGGACAACTGGTTGCAAGCGGTGCGGGAACAGGTATTGGCTGGCTTTGAACAGCAGGATCTGCCGTTCGAGCAAGTGGTGGAAGCGCTCAACCCCGGGCGCGATACCAGTTACAGCCCGATATTCCAGACCATGCTGGCGCTCAACAATACCCCGGGTGCAGCGGGCGTAGCGGGTACATCTGGCGCAGCGGGCTTGCAAGCCAGCCTGCCGGATTTGCGCATCGCGGCGGAGGCGCTGGAATTTAACAGCAGCCAGTTTGATTTGTTGCTGGCCTTGCAGCAGGATGGCAACCGTCTGCATGCGCAACTCGGTTACCGCACCGCCTTGTTTGAGGCCAGCACCATGCGGCGCTGGATTGCGCAATGGCAAACCCTGCTGGCTTCGATAGTGGCGGCAGCGCCAGAGCGCCAGCCACTGCATCGCCTGCGCTGGTTTGACAACGCCAGTTGGCAGCGCGTGGTGAGTGATTTCAACCGCCCACAACAAAGCATGCAGGCCAGCAGCCAACTGTTGCATCACCAGTTTGAAGCCCGGGTGCAGCAGCAGCCACAGGCAATAGCGCTGATCTGGCCGCAGGAGGATGGTTCGCCTGCGCGGCAATTGACTTATCAGCAATTAAACCAGCGCGCCAATCAGGTGGCGCATGCGCTGCTGGCGCAGTTTGGCAGCCCATGGC
>JBDLSU010000669.1:0-2659 GCA_039799405.1 Pseudomonadota bacterium
CAATGCAATCGAATGTTAACAGCATCGAATTTCTGGTGAAAGACACCAAGCAAGATGAAGCCCAGCACTTCCTGTTTAATTATGTTGCCAAATCCGACTTACAACCGTGGGCGGAAAAGCCGGATTTTGTGATTTCAGATGAATTAAGTCTGTTCAACAGAAACTTTCAATACCTGGCAGCCGACCGAATTGGGCCACGTTCTCATTACGAGCTATCGGACTTTAGTTTGCATGAATTGCAGTCTTTGGGTAATAACGGCGAGTTTGCCATTCAATATATTGCCGAATATGGCGGTAAGAACCTGGCAATTGCTGCCCTAAAACATGCCCACACGCAGTCGGCGAATTTTCTTGAAAACCTGAACGCCTGGATGTCTGACCTATCCCCGGGAATCCGGGTGCGGGCGGTTGCACAACCTCAGTTTAATGTGGTAACTCTGGCCTATGCATTTCTGCAAGGCGGGGAATGGACGCCTGACTTCAAGCCACAAAACGTCGGCTTTGGTTTGACTTATGTTTTGCCAGTGGTAACGGCATTGCTACGCGCCAAACCCGGTGATTTATTAATTCTGGAAAATCCGGAATCGCATTTGCACCCGGCCGGGCAGTTTACCATTGGCAGGCTTTGTGCATTGGCCGCCAATGCTGGTGTGCAATTGATTTTGGAATCGCATTCCGATCATTTCCTCAACGGCATTCGGGTCGCGGTCAAGAACCGCCTGATTTCACCTGAAAAAGTACGGCTATTTTATCTGGAGCGACAAAATGAAGACGCCAGCCACCAATCCGTGGTACATCAACCGGAATTGGATGAAGACGGAAGAATTGATCACTGGCCCAAGGGTTTTTTTGACGAGTGGGATAAAAGCCTGGAGCAATTGCTGTGAGTGCTTACCTGGTCTTTAACCATCACAGTTTGCCATTTACGGATCGAAAGCAGGCAAAAGCTGCTTTGCCCGATTTTTTGCGCATCTGTGAGAAGGCGATACGACTGGGTAAGGAAACCATTTTGATCGACCATGGGCATGATCAGCACTGGTTCAATCTTGAATTGGCACCCGGCTACACCTGGAAGGACTGGCACGATCAGGCCCCCAGCGAAACGCAGAATCCTGAACGCTTGTACGACCAGATTCGGGCATTTCGCAGTATCGCAACCCGACAGCCTTTTTTCCTGGAATCAGATATTGCTGCTGGTGCCGATTTATATGAGGTTTGGCACCCGGATCAAACACCCGCGCCCGCTGCTTTTTTGGCAGCCTGCTGGCACGATGCCCCGCTACTCAGTTTCGCTACACAACCCCAATGGCAAATTTCACCATTCAGTGTCATTGTGCGAACACTGGACATGCAAGGAAATTTACAGGAGACATCATCCGAAATCACCAACATTCATTCTCTTTCGATAATCGAAGGATTGTCTGCCACATGGCAGGCCGCACGCGATGAGGCATTTCGGAAAGGCAGGGACTTGTGGCAACATCGCTCACAGCGCTATCCAAATTTAATATTCTGCGGCAAATCTGAATCGCAGTTGTGCAATTGGCGGCAGAGTGAAACAACCTTTGAACAGGTTAAACAAGTTCTGGATATATTGGATCAATTCGGAAGACAATGGCAGACAGGCCTGATTGCAGATTACTCACATGATGCCTTGCGAAACCTGGGCTTACAGCACCGTGTCAGCGGGGAATCTGAAAGTTGTGCGGCCAACAGCAAACGCAGGAGGGAGCGCACATTTTATTTACCCACTGGCGAAAAAGCCTATTTCGAGAATCATGTCAAACTGAGTAACGGACAACGAATGCACTTCTTTCCAGACAAGAAGACCTGCTCTGTCCATGTTGGCTACATTGGCACCCATCTGCGTTGAACTATTTGTATTAAGCGAACAACAAGTGGGAATACTCAATGCCTCCCCCCTCTGCCAGAACAAACCGGGGAAAAGCATGACGCACTGCCTGCAGGGTTTGATCCGGATAGCAGATCAAACCCGCGCCACTGGCAATGCCGATGGCACGCGCACCCGCTGGCAGGCAGCGCAATGAGGTTTGCAAGCCGCCCCAGTCGCTGCGCTCATCATGCGCGTCAATCAAATACGGCAGCAAATTCAGTGTCGGAAACAATTCGCGCCTGGCAGCTTCGGGCCAGCCATGCGTGCCAAGTTGTACCGCACCAGCCGAAATACCCATGATCAGCGCACCTTCGGCATAGCGCCGCGCCAGAATGGCATCCACCCCGCTTGCGCGAAACGCTTGCCAGCCCAGTGCCACATCGCCGCCCGCCAGCAGAATCAAATCGGCTTGCGCCAGATAGTGAGCATCATCGGCATCCAGGCCGCTACGGATCATGCGGCAGTCGATAACGCCAACCTGGCCCAAGGCTTGCTGAAACAGTTCAAAAAATTCTGGCTGGTCACCATTGGATGCGCCGAGATAGGCGGCTTTGATGGTTGCAGGTTGGGGGTGCCCGATATGATCGATGGCGCTTTGCAGGAAGTAATGGCCTTGATCTTGCCAAAACAGAAGTTGACTATCTGCCAATAGATAAAGTGGTTTGCGGGGGGATTGCATGCTGGTCTTGAACTGGAGAATCATCACACACCGTGTGATGAATTCAGGCGCTGACTTCGGTTGCTTTCTCGGACACAATATCCCCC
>JBDLSU010000670.1:0-8796 GCA_039799405.1 Pseudomonadota bacterium
CCTGTTTTGATTCGGTGGCCGGGATTGCCGATGGTTTGCGGCGGCTGGAAGATATTGAGGCGCTATGCTTGCTGATCGACCAGTTGCGTTGTGGTCATGCAGGAGGGCGTCAGGCGCGTCAGTTTGGCGGCACCCAGGTGGCCGGGCCACGAGTGGAGGAACTGGCGGCGCAGGTAACCGGCGGCAATCTGGCTACCATTGTTTCGGTACTGGGTTCGCCGTGGGAACTCGATTGCGCAGGTAAAATTTTGTTGCTGGAAGATGTGGGCGAAGCGTATTACCGCATCGAGCGCATGCTGTTGCAGTTGCAGGTGACAGGCAAATTACAGGATCTGGCGGCGGTTGGGTTGGGTGAGTTTTTTAATTGTCCACGACGTGAAGTAGTACATGGCATTGAAGATATTTTTGCCGAATATTTGAGTCCACTGGGCATTCCGCTGTTCACGGGTTTGCCATTTGGTCATGGTCTGGTCAACCGCCCTTGGCGCATGCATGAAACCGCCGTGCTGCGCGCTGACGGGCTGACCTTGCAACCCCCTGCGGCCGAGTGCGAAGACGAGTAAGCCGCACCGGTGCTGTGGGGCCAACTGGCGTCAGATTGGTTGCGCCCGGGTCAAGCTTGTTCTGAAAAAATACAAAATTGCGCTTGGGCAAGGGGGGATATTTTTCCTTATTGCGGTGCGCATCGCTTTACAATAAACACTTATGATACAGTTGCTACATTGGTCAACCCGCAGGTTTGCCTTTCAGGTCAGCCCAACCCCTTGATTCCAGCGCAGCTAAGGTGCCGAGATTCTCATGAGTGATCCGAACGAGGATTTTTTGTTGATTGAAGACGATGACGACCCGGTGCCTGCCGCTGTCGATGTGCTGCCGCCATGGAATATTCTGGTGGTGGACGACGATGATCAGGTGCATGCGGTCACCCGCCTGGTGTTGCGCAGCTTTCAGTTTCGGGATCGCGGTTTGCGCCTGATCAGTTGCACCTCGGCGCGCGAAGCGTTTGAAGTGCTCCAGAGCGAACAAAACGTGGCACTGGCGCTGGTTGATGTGGTCATGGAAACCAAAACCGCCGGGCTGGATCTGGTGCGCCAGATTCGCCAGGAATTAAAAAATCGTACCATTCGCCTGATTTTGCGCACCGGCCAACCGGGTCATGCGCCCGAGCAAGATGTCGTCAATACCTATGAAATCGATGCCTATATGGCAAAGACCGACATTTCTGCACAAAAACTCAGCACCGCGATTGTGGCATCGCTGCGCGCTTATGAATACATCACTGAAATTCAAACCCTCAATTCCGGGCTGGAAGCGTCGGTAGCACAACGCACGGCCGAACTGGTGGATGCCAATTCCAGCTTGCAACGCGCCAATGAAGATTTGGCCAATGCGGTCTCGGTACTGCGCCTGATGGGTGATATTGGCCGGGAAATTACCGCCAACCTGGATGCGGAAGCGGTGTTTGAAGCCTTGCACCGTCATGTCGGGCGTTTGCTGGATGCGCCGGTGTTGTCGTTGTATCGCACCAATGCCGCCAGCACCGTGCTGGAATTCAGCTTTGCGCGCGAAGACGGGCAGCCACTGCAAAAAGTTTATATTCCGCTCGATTCGCCCACTTCCAACGCAGCCCAGGCGGCGCGCGAACGGCGTGAAATTCTGATCGAAATGAAGAGCGGTGAAGTCAATCCGGCCCATATTCCCGGCACCCGCAATATGCTGACCATGTTGTATGCGCCCCTGATTGTCGATCAGCGCCTGCTGGGCGTAATGTCGATCCAGACCGACAAGGTGTGTGCGTATGGCGAGCGCGAACTGTTAATTTTCCGCACCCTGTGCGCCTATGTGGCGATTGCGCTGGATAACGCCAACACCTTCCGCCAGTTGCGCCAGACCCAGCAACAACTGGTGGAACAAGAAAAACTGGCGGCGCTCGGCTCGCTGGTGGCGGGGGTGGCGCATGAACTCAATACCCCGCTCGGTAATAGTCTGATGATGGCCAGTGCCTTGCAGGAACAAGTCGATACCTTTATCGGCAAGCTCAATTCGCCGATGATGCAGCGTACCGATTTGCTGTCCTTTGTCGATGATGTGCAAGAAGCCTCCACCGTGATCGGGCGCAGTATTTCCAGCGCCGCCGATCTGGTCAGCAGTTTCAAACAAGTGGCGATGGATCGCACCACCGCGCAGCGGCGCGTGTTCAATTTGCTGCAAACCAGTCATGAAATCATTGCCACCATGACCAACCAGATCAAAATCGCCGGGCACAGTATTGAACTGGACATGCCGGACGATGTCTCGATGAACAGTTACCCCGGCCCTTACGGGCAGGTGATTTCCAATTTCATCAACAACGCCTTGCTGCATGGTTTTGACGGGCGCGAGCAAGGGCGCATGCGGTTGTCGGCGCGCCAGGACTCGCCGGATCGGGTGACGATTGAATTTTCTGACAATGGGGTTGGCATCAACGAGCCCGATATCAAGCGCATCTTCGATCCGTTTTTCACTACCAAGATGGGCCAGGGCGGCAATGGGCTGGGCTTGTCGATCAGTTATAACATCGTCACTTCGCTGCTGAACGGCCATATCAGCGTGGTCAGCGAACCGGGGCAAGGCACCCGCTTTTCGCTCGATGTGCCGCTGGTGGCCCCGATGCAAATCCACTGACAGGCTTGCCCCGGTATGGCGAAATTGTTGGCAATTGACGGCATGGCGCTGGCGCGGCGTATTTTTGAGGCCACCGAATTGCTGCCACCCGGCTTGACCCCGGAACAAGCCAGCCCGGCGCAACGGGATGACCATGCCCAGCGTGCCATCGTCCACATGCGTGCCTCGTTCACCCGCTTGCTCAATAGCCAGAGCCCCAGCCATGTGGTGCTGGCCTTTGACCACGGCGGCCCGACCTGGCGTCATGCGCTCTACCCCTTGTACAAAGCCCAGCGCCACCCCATGCCCGCCAGCTTGCGCCAGCATTTGCCGGCATTTTACGAAACGCTGCAGCAATGGGGTTTGCAGGTCTTGATTATTCCCGACGTGGAAGCCGACGATGTGATTGCCACTGGCGTTACGCGCTGGTTGCAGGAACAACGTGGTGAAGCGGTAATCGCCAGCAGCGACAAGGATTTGCATTGTCTGATCGCGCAGGGCGCGCTGGTGCTGGACCATTTCAAAAACGAAGTGCGTGATCGCAACTGGGTTGAGCAAAAATTTGGCGTCGGGCCGGAATTGTTGCCGGATTTACTTGCGCTGGTGGGTGATGCCGCCGACAATATTCCCGGCGTTTCCAAAATCGGCTTGAAAACAGCCGCCAAACTGCTGCGCGCTTATGGTAGTCTTGATGGCGTGTTGGCGGGGGCTGGTATTTTGTCCGATGCGATCGGGCAACGCCTGCGTGCCGGGCGCGAGCAATTGAATTTATCGCGGCAATTAGTGCAACTAAAAACGGATGTTACGCTGGGTGTCAGTTGGAGCAAGTTGGCGTGGCAGGTGAATGTGGAAGGGATGGGAGGCGCATCGTGCTAAAAGCAATCGTACTGGATGGCAATGCCATCACCCGGGATTTATTGCATCAGGTGTTGGCCAATGGCGGGCATCAGGTGGTGGGCGATTGTAGTTCTGCCTCGCAAGGCTTGGCCCTGATCATCAAACATCAGCCGCATTTTGTCTGTGTTGAGCGCCAGATGCTGGAAGAAAACGAAGCCTTGCTCGACAAAATGCGCCAGGCCCTGCCCAAGGGTTTGTTGTTCATGGTGTGCAGCCAGCTCGACGCCAAAACCCTGCAAACCTATATGGCGCGCGGCGTACATGGCTTCATCATCAAGCCCTTCAATACGGCGGCGGTGTTGTCCACCATCAAAAATGCGATTTTGAACCTGATCAAGCGGCAGCAAGCCAAGAGCGCCGAATCCGGCGAAGCAGGCGAGACGCCGCCCGCTGCCGAATAAGCCCGGGCTTATTTTTGCTGATAATTCTGCGGGTGTTGCGGCTTATTTCTGATCAAATGCAGCGCGCACTTGTTCCAGCCGCGCCCGGTTCACGCCAAAGTCCTTGCGCCCCAGGCGCGAGGCCGAGCGCATATGAATTTCGCCCTTGGCTGCATCGAGTGCAAATTCCACATCATCCACATATTTCAACAGCTTGCTCTGAAACTCGGCATGCAAATAGTCCGGCTGCACCGTCACCAGGCTGGCACCTTCCATGTCAACAATCACTTTTTGAAGACGCCCAAACGCCGCTGCCGGATCGCCCGTAAATTTGAGTGGTGCAATTACATGGTAGTCAGTATGCGGGTGCAAGTTGGCCTGGCTGCTGACCACATTCAACGAATTGGCACCCGGCGCTTTCAAAACATGGTTGGGTGCCCCCAGATCCGCCGGGCGCTGGCCGCGTAACATGCCGAGCTGGCCGGCGATTAACAACAAGACCGGAATGGCGAACAACACCATGGACAGGATGCGGATGATTTTTTTCATGGGTCAAGCCTATGGATAACAGGGAGGAGGCTGGATTGTATCAGGCACGCTCAAGCAGGGCGTTCAACAATCCAGCCGTTTCAGGCACTAATTACTTGTGGCTACCAGTCAAACTCAAACCACTATATGCCTTGTAAGCTTTCAGCAGCACATAATACGTGCCCGCCTTGGCTGTGGTAATGGAGCAGGTTTCGGCATTGGTGGAACCAGTGGACTTGCAGTCGTAAGTGGTGGTGGTCGGAGCAGAACCAAACTTGACGTACAAATCAGCATCACCGGTGCCGCCACTGGTAACAAACTTCAGTCCGGTTGCACCTGTTGGCACTACCATGGTGAAGCTTTGGGTGCCATTGAGTGCGGCCGACAAATTGGTTTTTGCCACGCCATTGGTCAACACATTGCTGCTGGTGCCAACGGTGACCGACTGGGTTTTGCTATGGGTGGCACCTTTGTTGTCCGTCACCGTCAAGACCACGCTATACGTGCCTGCGGTAGCGTAAGTCTTGCTGGGGCTGGTGGCGGTGGACGTGGTGCTATCACCAAAATTCCAACTGCGGCTGGCAATGGTGCCATCGGCATCGGTCGAACTGTCGGTAAAGGTGGCAGTTAAGGCGCTGGTGGTAACGCTGAAATTGGCCACGGGCGGGGTATTGGCGGTGGCACCGATGGCACGCTGGTACGCTGCATACGCATCAATCCGGCCAGCACCGACTACCGGGTTCGGGTAAGTGCTGGCTGGTACGCCGCCGCAAGACTGGGTATTGGATACCGTTTTGGCTGCCGATGCACGCAAAATATCAGCAATTTGATCCGGGTGACCACGCAATGCCGGGTTAGCCGCAATGATCAGTGCCGCTACGCCAGCGACGTGCGGGGTTGCCATACTGGTGCCGCTGATGGTGTTATAGCCACCGTTATTCCAGGCCGAACGCACGTTGGAGCCAGGTGCGCTGAGGTCTGGTTTGGTTTTGGTGGCAGTGGCTACGGGGCCGCGCGAAGAAAAGCTCGACATGGTGTCGGTGCTGGTGGTGGAGCCGATGGTGAAAGCAGCATCCAGACGACCAGGAGGATCATTGATGGTGCTGCAAGCAGAACCGTCGTTACCGGCGGCGGCAATCACCATAATACCGGCGTTGACCACGTTTTCTACCGCGGTTTTGAGCGAATCCGATGCAGTACAACCTTCACCCGTGGTGCAACCCCAGGAATGGCTGGAAATATCCGGTGCCTTGGACGGGTCAGGATTTTGGCCGTTGATATCAGTCGGTGCAATCAGCCATTGCAAGCATTCGGTGTAAGTCGCGGGTGTGCCTGCGCCGCCGATCATGTTGCGGCAGCCGATCCATTTTGCGCCCGGTGCCACGCCAATCTGGTTGCCTGCGCCATCATCACCCACCATGGTGCCGATGGTGTGGGTGCCGTGGCCGTTGTCGTCACATGGTACGGTCTGGTTCGGTGCGCAGCTGGCGGTGCCGCTGTGGGTGGCGTCATGCCAGTTATAGCTGTGGTTGGCGGTGCTGCCATTCCAGCCGCGATATTTGCCCTTGATGGCGGGGTGATCCCATTTATAGCCGGTATCTTCACCCGCTATCGTCACGCCTTGCCCGGTCACACCGGCGGCCCAGACTTGCGGCGCGTTAATTTTCGCAACGCCCCATTCTGCCCCTGCCAATGCCACACCCTCAACAATACCTTGCTCAAACTGTGGGCGGCGCATCTGGATTTGCGGATTGCCATAAATGAACACCACGTCATCGCGCGCGGCCAGCGTGGTCAAGGTGGCGCGGTCGGCGTGGATCAGGATGGTGTTGTTAATCCAAAATACTTTATGCTCGATTTTATTGCGTTTGAGCCAGTCGATAATACCAGCCTGGGCCTGACCGCTCATGGTTTGCAGATGATCAACCCAGACTTTGCGCCGTTCCAGATAATGCTGTTGTGGACTGAGCACGTTTTTGTTGGCGCGGCCACGCACTTCGATCAGCGCTTCCACTGTATTGTTGGCGATGCCGGGTGCCAGCAATTGTGGGTCAATTTTGGCAGTGGGATTAGTGTTGGCTGCCATGGCCGGGCTGGTGATCGCTACCAGCGTCAATAAGCCGCCAGCCAGCAGGGCGCTTGTCAAACGGTTGAAAGTTGCCTGTTGCATTGTGTCTCCTTGATATCTTGACATTGAAATGTGCCCAATCTGTGTGTTGGGCTAGGGCCAAGTGGCACGCGCAAGCGTGACTCATTTGGATCAAGGATTATTTCATAAAATATGCTTATTGGGGAAATATTTAGCAATGCATCAGTCTGTTGGGTAGCATCATCCTGAAGCTTGTGATGCAGGGTGTAAAATTGGTGCTCTTTACCTTGAATTCAGGAGTGCCCGTGGCAAACAGCATCATTCGTCCCGAATCCGGCAGCGCCTTGCCATCTGGCCTGGAATTCCCGCCTTTACCTGCCCATCTGCAAAGCGATAAAAGTTTTCTCTCCGCCTATGCGCGCACGCTGGCGGCGATTGCCATTGCCGACAAAAGCGTCTCGCTGGCCGATTTTGCCGCCCTGACCGACGTGGCGCGCAATTCGCAATTTTCGGCCTTGATGGGCATGTTGATTTTCCATGCGCTGGAGCAAGGGGTGGAACTGGATAAAGCGCTATTGGACTTGAGTCGGGCGCAGGCGCAATCGAGCAGCCAGGAATGCGCCGCCGCGCTGCAAATGGCGCTGCCCTTGTTGCAGGGCCAGGGCCATGCCGCGCGGCCGATGGCCAAGCGGCTGGCACAAGCGCTGAAGGTGGAATTGGCTGCAGTTGATCTGGCACGCTTGCCAGCAGAAGACGACACCGGGCTGCTGGGGCAACTCGGTGCCAGGGCGCGCCGCCTGATCAAGAGCGAAGACGTGACCGACCGGGTCAGCGCATTTGGCCGCAATATCGGCGACCCGGATATCATCAAAAGCGCCCGCGCCTGCCAGAGCGGCAGTTTGTCACGCCAGGTGTTGGCCCAGCAGTTTGATCAGGTGGCTGGCCGCATCGAAGCCGATATTGTGGAATACCGCAACCGCGCCGTCAGCCTGGCCCCCGATTCTGCCACCAATGCTGCCGCCAGCGCAAACAGTGCGACTGGCGCTCTGCTCGGTGCCACCCTCGACAGCATGCACAACATGGCACAGCAATTACAGCAGCAGGTGCAACAACGGCTGGCCATTGTGCGGGGGCGCATCGCCTATGAACGCCAAACCTTTCAGGAAGATATCGACGATCTGGTGCATGACGCAGGCAACGCCATCGAAACCGCCATCGCCAACCGCCTGCAAACCGATACCTGGAAAGATAAAGACGTGTGGGCCAGCATCGGCCAAACCCAGTTCGGCCAGGAAGCCGAGCGCCGCATCGGGCGGGCAGTGCGGCGGCGCGAAGAAGTGTTGCGCCTGTTTAAAGAAGAACTCAAACTGTTCCAGCAAGACATGCAGGTAGTGCAAGCCTCAATCCTGGCCAAACAGCACCATGCCGAACTGGCCAAACTGATGCCGCCGTTGCGCTTGGGTACGCGCGTGGTCAACGCTGTCGATTCTGCCGCCAACCTGACCCTGGGCGCAGGCACCATTGCCGTAGCAGGCACGGGCGCGGCAGCGTATTTGCTCGGTTCAGCCGTGGTTTTGCCGATCGTGGCCCCGGTAGCCCCGTTTTTGGTCGGCGCAATGGCGGCGGCGGGTTTGTTCAAATGGTTTACCGATAGCGACAAACGCAAAATCGACGAAATCCAGTCCAAACGCCGCGCCATCGAAGACGTGGTGCGCAAGCGCCTGAGCGAAGCGGCAGAATCGTTTGATAGCCAGTTGATCCAGCTTGAAAGCGAATACCAGCAAACCGCCATCGCCATGCTGGGGCCGGTATTGCTGGAGCTGGAAGCGGCCGGGCAGGTGCAGGGCATGCATCAACGCATTGGCAACCGGATTATTGAACAATCGGAAATGGCTTTGCAGCGCTTGCGGGCGGAGTTGCGGTGAGCGAAGGTCAGGCTTGTTGGACAAGGAAGGTGACGGGTAAAAAAATCAGTCTGTCGGGGCTCTTTTTCCTGAGTGCGCTGGTCTATGCCCAGCCGCAGACCGCCAGGTATGACCAAAAAACGCTTTTGAAAAATTGGACGCTCAGTATTTGTCTGGCGCAAACTGCCAAAGACGAGCGCACGGCGGAAGACGCCGGTATCACTGCCAGCGCCTATCTTGAATTTGGTCAACAGGATTTGGACGCTTATGCTGAACTAAGAAAACTGGTGACCAAGTACAAAAATCTCAAATACGATGGATCGGTAAAGTCTGAATACAATACGATGAAGTGTAT
>JBDLSU010000671.1:0-3605 GCA_039799405.1 Pseudomonadota bacterium
TTGGTATGTTCGATCACGCCGACGAACGGGAAGCCGGGGTCGTTGACGTTGATCCAGTAGGTATCGGACAGACTACGATCCAGTTCCAGCACCAGGCAAACATTGCCCAGATATTTGACGCGCTGCCATTTGTCTTGCCAGCTTTGGCTGACGTGTTGCTTCAAAATATCGCCGATGATCGGAAAGGCCGGGGTGAACAAAAACTGTTTGCCCTGCACCGTGAGCTGTTCGGTGCAGATAGCGCTGATGCGCGCCTGCTTGTCCTGTCCCTCGGTCTGGACACTGGTAACGGTGCTGTGGTAATGGATTTCGCCACCCAGACGAATAATTTCTGCTGCCATGGCTTGCGCCAGCCGGGCAAAGCCGCCCTTGAAATAAGCCAGTTGTTCACCGCCCTTGGAATCGCGGGTACTGCCACGCAACACCAGTTTTTTCCACATCCAGACTGCGTTGATTTGATCAGCCACCACGGAAAACTTGTTTTCGATCAGCGGTTGCCAGACGATGCGGTACACGTTTTTTCCGCACAGCGGCTCCAGCCATTCGCGAATGGTCAGGTGTTCAATGCTGCGCCAATCCTTCACGCGGCGCACTTTCAGCACCAACAAGCCGAGGCGGATGCGGTCGATAAAACTCAGGGGTTTAAAGCGCAGCAAATCCAGCGGGGTGGAAAGACGCCAGTGGCGGCCATTAAAATACATGCCGGTTTTGGATGGCATGGTGACGATATCGCCTTCCATGCCCAGTTCGCGCACCAGACCCGGTACATGGTCGTCATTATTAAACCAGTGGTGGTAAAACTTTTCGATGGTGACGCCATCCCGAAATTCAAACGAACCAGCCAGCCCGCCCGGTTGCGCATCCGAATCAAGCAAGCACACCTTTTTGCCAGCGCGTGCCAGATCCAGCCCTGCGGTCAAGCCAGCAAAGCCGGCCCCGACGATTACTACATCAAATAATTTAGTCATGATTTTCTTGAGATTTTTTAATCAGGCGGCGTTGCTGCGAAAGGTAATTTTGCGGTTCAAACCAAATTGCAGGGCCACCACCAGCGGCAAGGTCAGGGCTTTGGCCAGAAATTTATCCAGCCCGATGCCACTCACCATTAGCCATAACAAGCATGACGACGCCAGATAACCCAGCCCCGCCACCATAAAGAACAGCGCCAGCCGTTTGCCAGCCTGGTCGCGCACGCCAAAGGTGATGACGCGGTTCAATATAAAACTGATCAGGGTACCGGCCAGATAACCCAGTGCATTCGCGCCTTGTACGCCCATGCCCGCCTGGATGGCGAAGTAGTAGACCAGCATGTCGGTACAGACCCCGGTGCCGCCACAGAGGCAATACAAAATAAACTGGCGATTGAATAATTTGGACCAAATTGTGTTCAGCATGGTTTGCCTTGGTGCCCGCAATGCTGGCATGTGGATTGGTTTGAAGCATGCGGCAAATCCGGCAGATTCAGTTTTTCGGCCACGATATAGAGCGGGCGGCCCTTGCTTTCTTCAAACATGCGCGCCACGTATTCGCCCTGAATTCCGATCAGCAGGGTTTGTACCCCGCCAAAAAAAGTCAGCGCCGTAACAATGGTGACCACGCCGGGAATCGGATAATTGGCAAATAGCTTGGCCCACAGCAAATACAAGGCACCCAATATACCGAGCGTCACGGCCACCAGGCCAAACTGGGTAGCCAGTGCCAGTGGTTTGGCGGAAAAAGAGAAAATGGCGTTGGCGGCGAATTTAAGCATCTTTACCAGCGGGTATTTGGTCTCCCCGGCAAACCGCTCATCGCGATCATACAAAAACGCGCTGCTTTTGAAGCCGATCCACGGCACCATACCGCGAATGAAGCGATGCCGCTCGCGCATCGTTTTCAGTACATTGACGACCCGGCGTGACATGATGCGAAAGTCGCCGGTGTCTTTAGGAATCGCCACATCACACAGGCGACTGAGCACCCGGTAAAAGGCCGCAGCGGTAAATTTTTTGAAGGCGGTTTCGCCCTTGCGGCTGCGGCGCTGACCGTACACCACATCAAAGCCTTGCTGGGCTTGCTGGTACATGGCGGCCAACAGTTCGGGCGGGTCTTGCAAATCGGCATCGATCAGTGCCACCCAGTCACCCTGGGCATGATCGATGCCTGCTGTTACGGCAACCTGATGACCGAAGTTGCGCGAAAATCCGATGACTTTAACAAAATCATGCTGCGCAGCCAGTGACGACAACATTGCCAGTGAATTGTCACGCGAGCCGTCATCGACAAACAGATATTCAACCTGCACTTGCGCCGCCATGTCCTGCCGCACTTTGGCCAGACGCGCAAACAAGGCTTCAATACACGCTTCTTCATTAAACACCGGCACCACGACCGTTAACACTTTATTCATCACACGCCCATTCCCATTGCGACTGGCACTGTCCAATCGATCCGACTTGCAGTAAATCCAGCATTATAAAGCAATCGAAGGTATTCCAGCAGCGACCGAATATCGCTTGACACAGAGACCAATTCAAGAATTGCCCCCGGGTTTGTCATCATTGTCTGTTGCCAATTGTTCAAAAATCGCGTATTATGCGCCCATAAAATTAACCAATAACAACATTTCCCTGAGAAAACCAAAAAGGAATTCACGCACATCTCAAATCAAGCAATCATTGATTCATTTCGTTGATTTATTTCAACAACGATCCGTTTTTCAATTTTCCATCTCAGGGATAAACAATGCGTCTTTACAATGTCTTCATTCTAATGCTGTTTTCATGCATCACAACGCTCGGTTGGGCTGGCAATAATGCCGCGTATATTTCACAATCCGTTCCCCACGCCATGGCTGCGGGCAAGCAAATTACGGTCTCAGTCACGATGAAAAATACCGGGACAACTACTTGGACTGGCCCCAACTACCGCCTTGCCTCACAAAACCCGGTAGGCAATTGGACCTGGAATATTCCTCGCGTCTTGCTCAATACCAACGAATCGGTTCCACCCGGTGGCACAAAAACCTTTACATTCACAATTACGCCAGAAGCAATTACATCATTTGATCGTGCCATTTATCGCAACTTCCAATGGCAAATGATTCAGGAAGGCACAGAGTTCTTTGGAGCATTGACTGAAAACATTAACGTCAATCTGATTTACACCCCCAATATCACCACCTCCAATCCACCAATCAAGGCACCTGCGCCAGTACTGACCAATGACTTCACCTTCAACAACTTTCTTGGTGCCAATGTCTTGCAAAGCAGCATTCCACGCACAGACGGCGTAACTGGTTGGATTCCAACTACCAGCCAAATGCAAGTTATTGCAAAAAAAGCGTCTGAAATGAATTTGACGACGTTTCGATTGCTGGTTCCCATTCCACCTGACAATAATCCGGCTGCAGTAGCACCGCTGGTCAATGCGATCAAACAAACGCTTGATATTGCTTATGCCAACGGACTCAAAACGATTGTCACACTAAGTGGCTACACAAAATACTCTTTCGGCAAACATTGTGACTGGGAAGTTTCGTTTCAAGAACTACAAGCCAATTCAGCAACCATTGTGCGTGGATTGTACAACCACCCTGGCCTTTTGGCATGGGATTTGAATAACGA
>JBDLSU010000672.1:0-2654 GCA_039799405.1 Pseudomonadota bacterium
TGTATCAGTATTATTTGCAACATCCGGCCCGGCAAGGCCGCACTGACACCCTGCCTTTGCCTGACCTGGCGCTACAGTATGCCGACTATGCCGTCTGGCAGCGCCAATGGCTGCAAGGCGAGGTATTGGCGCAGCAGCTTGGCTACTGGGAGCGGCAATTGCAGGATTTGCCCGCAGTGCATGGCTTGCCGCTGGATTACCCCCGACCCCGCGTCCAGACTGTGGCCGGGGCAACCCTGCACACCCGTATCGACGCCACGCTGGCACAGGCATTCACGGCGCTGTGCCAGGCCGAAGGCGCGACCCTGTTCATGGGCTTGCATGCCGCGTTTTCCACCCTGGTGGCGCGCACCAGCAATGAAACCGATATCGTGATCGGTAGCCCGATTGCCAACCGCGAGCAAAGCGGCATCGAAGGCCTGATCGGCTTTTTCGTCAATACCCTGGTGCTGCGCGCCGATCTGTCAGGCACGCCGGATTTCAAACATTTGCTCTCCCAAAGCAAACGCACCCTGCTTGATGCCTATGCCCATCAGCAGGTATCGTTTGATCAGTTGGTAGAACGCTTGCAACCGCAGCGTAGCCTGGCCCATAGTCCACTGTTTCAGATCATGCTGGTCTTGCAAAACAATCGCCAGGGGACGCTGGCCCTGCCGGGGCTGGAACTGAGCCAGGTCGAGCAGGGTGCAGATATTGCCAAATACGATCTGACCTTGCATGTCACCGAAGGGGCCGATGGTCTGGGCCTGAGCTGGGAATACAATACCGACCTGTTCGCACACGCCCGTATCGCGCGCATGGCGACCCATTTCGCCAATCTGTTACAGCAACTGGTGCAGCAGCCAGCGCACAACGTGTTTCAGTTGCCGATGCTGGCGGCGCAGGAACGGCAACAACAGCTCGATTTTTCCGGCACCCGGTATCCGGACTATCCGCACGGCCTGTGCATTCATGAATTGTTTGAGCAACAGGTCAGGGCGCAGCCAGACGCGATTGCACTGGCTTTTGATGGTCAATATCTGAGCTATGCAGCGCTGAATCAACGCGCCAACCAGTTGGCCCACTATCTGCTCACGCAGCGTCAGATAAAACCCGGCACCATGGTTGGCCTGTGTCTGGAACGCTCGCTGGAAATGGTGCTGGGCTTGCTGGCGATTCTCAAATCCGGTGCCGCCTATGTGCCGCTCGACCCGGATTATCCACTGGCACGCCTGCGTTTCATGCTGGAAGACGCGCAACTGGCAACTGTGGTAACCATGCACGGCTTGCAAAGCCGTATCAACCTGACTCCGGCACAAGCGCTGTGCCTGGACGACCCGGCACTGCAAGCGGCACTGGCGGCGCAACCGGGGGATAATCCGGGCACGGCTGCGCTCGGGCTGACTCCGGCCCATCCGGCCTATGTGATCTACACGTCCGGCTCCACCGGTAATCCCAAAGGGGTACTGGTGGCGCACCAGAGCCTGCTGGTCTCCACCTGTGCCCGTTTGCATTTCTATGCGCCACCGTTACAAGCTTTTCTGTTATTAAGTCCCTGCGGTTTTGACAGCTCGGTAGCCGGTATTTTCTGGTCGCTGATCAGTGGTGCCAAGCTGGTGGTATGCAATCCGGCCAGCCTGCGTGACCTGAACCGCATGGTGCATCTGATTGCCCATGAGCGCATCAACTATCTGCTGGCGGTACCCTCGTTTTACTATGAAATTCTGAGCGTCATGCAAAGCAGCGATTTTGATCGCCGCCATTTGCAGGGCGTGATACTGGCGGGTGAAGCATTGATGCCGCATATCGCCAATGAGCATCTGGCCTATTTTGGCCCGGGCTGCCACTTGATCAATGAATACGGGCCGACCGAAGCCACGGTCTGGAGTTCGGCCTATCTGCTGGAGCCACGCCAGTACCACGGCCAGGTGCCAATTGGCAAATCACCCGGAATCGGCCAACTGTATGTACTGCATCAGGGCCAGATTCTGCCATCGGGCACCCCGGGCGAGCTTTATGTCGGTGGTGCCGGTCTGGCGCTGGGTTATTTGAATCGACCCGACCTGAGCGCAGAAAAATTTGTCGCCAACCCGTTTTATGACCCCGGCCAGCCGCACAGCAGCCGCCTGTTGTATCGTACTGGCGATCTGGTACGCTGGCTTGCCGACGGTAATCTGGACTTTTTGGGCCGCATCGATCATCAGGTCAAAATCCGGGGCTTCCGGATCGAGTTGGGCGAAATCGAAACCGCGCTGCTGAACCATGCCGAAGTACGCGAGGCGCTGGTGCTGGTGGATGAGCAGCGTCTGCTGGCCTATGTGGTGCCAGAGCAGGCTGCCGATGTTGCCGGTCGTGCCTATTTGGCTGAAACTGCTGAAACTGCTGAAAAGGCTGATACTGCCGCTGGCTTGCAGCAGCGCTTGCGTCACTACCTGGCCGAAAGTTTGCCCGACTATATGGTGCCTGCCACCTTTATGCTCTTGCCTGCCTTTCCGCTGACACCCAATGGCAAGCTCGATCGCAAGGCCCTGCCCAAACCGGATCGGGCGGCCCGGCAAAGCGCCTGGGTGGCACCTGAAAATGCGCTCCAGCAAACGCTGTGCGAGTTATGGCAGCAAGTGCTTGGCCTGCCGCGCATCGGCTTGCACGACCACTTTTTCTTGCTGGGCGGTCAT
>JBDLSU010000673.1:0-8568 GCA_039799405.1 Pseudomonadota bacterium
TGTCGGTACCGGCGCGAAATTCGGTAATGTTGGCGCTCGGGCGTTGAATATTGCGGATGATATGCGGTGTAATCGAGAGCACGATTTCGGTTTTGTCGCGGCTGTCGTCGGAGCTGCCAAACAAACGGCCGAGTACCGGAATTTCACCAAAACCGGGCACCTTTTTGGCATTACGGCGGTCTTCGTCATTGATCAGCCCGGCCAGCACCTGGGTTTCGCCATCTTTCAGGCGTAACACGGTATTGGCGCTGCGTGAGCCGATCTGATACGCCACCGAACCGGAATTGGTGCGCAACTGGCTGACCACATTCGATACTTCCAGCCCGACCTTGATGGCTACGTCATTATCCAGATACACCGAAGGTTCCACTTCCAGCTTCAGGCCGACATCAACATAGGTAATCGATTCGCCGGTGCTGGTGGTGGTGGTGGTGCTGGTGATATTGGGCACCCGGTCGCCGATCATGATTTTGGCTTTTTCGTGGTTGCGTGCGCGAATGCGCGGGTTAGCCAGCAAATTGGTATCGGTATCCTGATTCTTGATATTCACGGTCGCCGCGCCGAGCGGGGCGCTGATGGTGCGGCTATTGAGATTGGTGCGCAAATCACGCAGCGTGATGGTGCCACCGGTAACCGCCGGAATGGGTGTCAGCGCCAGCGAATCGGGCCAGGTAATGCCCAGATTAAGCAGTTTGGAGCGCTTGATTTCCAGTACTTCCACTTCCAGCATCACTTCCGGTTCGGCCACATCGTGCAATGCGATTAATTTTTCTGCTTGCTTGATGACCTCGGCATTGTCGCGCATGACCACCATATTCAGCTTTTCATCAATCACCACATCGCGCGTTTTCAGGATGGTTTTAATGGTGTTGGCGACTGTTTTGGCTTCGGTATTGGCCAGGAAAAAGGTTTTTACAATCACTTCCTGATAGTCTTTTTGCTTGGCCGGGGTGTTGGGGAAAATCAGGATGGTATTGCCATCGAGAATTTGCTGTTCCAGTTGATTGCTCAGCAAGGTGAAATACACTGCCGATTCCACCGTGGTGTTTTTCAGATACAGCGAGGTTTTTTGATCGAGCCGGATATCGCGGTCGAAAATAAAGTTCAGGCCCGAAGAGCGTGAGATAACATCAAAAATCTGTCTTAGCGACACATCCTTGAATTCAATCGAAGGAATGACTTTTTTGTAGGCCGCTGCCAATTGCGATTCCAGCGGTACCGCTGTGGTTTTTTGTTCCAGCGTTTGCTTGAGTGCCAGCGCTTCACTCTGGTGCGGGTTTTCTGACAAAATGGCGCGCAATTTGGCCATCGCCCCCAGGTTTTCTTTTTTCTCGATCAGTGCCGCTACTTCCTTCAGTTGCAAACGGTGCCGTTGCTCGACACTGATGGCGCGCTTGCCGGCCAGTGCGCGGTCGTGGTTACCGTTAATGTCGAGCACGCGCTGGTACAGTTTGTCGGCTTCTACCAACTGGCCTTGTTCCAGCATGCGATCAGCCTGATCCAGCCAGGCGTTGCTGGCACGGTCGCGGGTTTGCAAATAGGCGGTGCGGTATTGCGGGCTGCCTGGTTCCAGTTCGGAGGCTTGCTGGATTTTTTTCAAGCCGGGTTCGATTTTATCCTGCGCAACCAGCTCCTTGCCTTCGCGATAAGCGGTTTGCGCGGCGCAACCGAACAACAACAGGGTCAGGCCCAGGCTCGACAACAGGCGACCATAGCGTGGCCTGGCAACAGGGGCGTGGCGATGGGCAGGGCGGGGTGCGGGGCGACTTGGCATCAGTCGTTACCTCCAATGTTAAGCGTTTGGGTTTGATTCAAGGGCAGATAAGTCAGGGTCATGCTGGGCGGTTTGATCGATTCGATCCGGTATTGCCCTTCCAGCACCAACTTTTCGCGCGCGATAAAAGTGCTGTCACCCCGGGTCAAATACACTTCCCAGGCGTTATCTTCGAGTTTTTTACCGATCACCTGATAGGGCAGCGGCGGGGCTACCGGTGGTGGCGGTGGTTGCGGTTTGGGCGGCGGCGGTGGCGGCGGATCCCAGGTCTGGCTATCGAACAGCGCTTCCGGTTTCATGGTGTCGGCCGGCATCAGGCCAGCAATGGCAGCGGGCAGGCCGGGTTTGCCATTTTTATTGGCAGGCGCTTTGGGATCGGTTTTGCTGGCAGCTTTGTCCCCGGCCACCATTTTTGCGCCGGCTTGGCCTGCTGCGGGTTTGGCATCGGCCTTAAACCCGGTTTTGCTGTCGGCTTTATGGTCGGCTTTAGCGCTGCCTTTGTCGCTGCCTTTGTCGTTTTTACTGTCTGCCAGATTCCCGGCTTTGGCAATCAGGGCTTCGCGTGGCAGCAAGCTTAATACCTCGGGTGCAGGTTTGGTTTTGCCATCGGCCTTGCCACTGGCTCGCGGTGCAGGCGCGTCAGCCGCATCCGGGTTGAAGTTTTTGCTGGTCACGGTGGCACTGTCACGCCCGGCTTTGGCGCTGCTGGCATTGCCGGTGCGCTTGGGGGCACTGGCGCGCACCACTGGTTCGCTGACTTCTGACGGTGGTTTTTCGCTGAAGAAGGCCAGATAGCCTGCAATCAACAGGCCCAGGCTCAGGATGATGGCACGCCGGTTCATGATGCGTGCTCCGGTGTGATGGTTTCATCGGTCAGATACAGGGTGAAGCGCAATTTGGCTTCCAGTATCCGGTTGCTGATATGGTCGCGCTTGAAATGGAGTTCATCCAGCGCGGCAAATGGAATTGCCACCAGCACACTTTCGGCAAATTGGCGGATTACGCCATACTGGCCTTTGACCGGTAACACAATCTGGTATTTGTAAAACTTGCCCTGGCGCTCGAAGCTGGCTTTGTATTCGCCTTGCTGCAAGGTCAGCCCGGCTTTTTTGGCCAGCGCAAACAGGGTTTTGACTTGCTGTTCGACGTATTCCTGCTGCCCCAGGTTTTCATAGAAACGGGTGATGTTTTTGGCGCTGGATGGTGGTTCGGCGGGGGCTGCCAGCATGGCTGCCGGGGCGCGCAGGCTTTGATCGAGCTTGCTCATTTCGCTCTGGATTGCGCTATTTTGCTGGCGCAGATGCGGCAACCACCAGGCCCAGGCGCAAGCACCCAGTAGCAACAGCAGTGCGGCGCACAGATTGCCCCAGCCCAACTGGCGTAGCAACAGTTGCAGGCGCAGTAAGAACAGCGTCATGGTTGCACCTCGCTCCAGCGCGATTCAAACTGAAAGCGGATCGGCTTGTTCGGGTCTTGCTCGTTGATTTCATGTTTGCTGAGTAACACGTCGTCAAAAATCTCCTGTTTTTTCATCTGGCTGATAAATTCCACCATGGCATCGCTGTCGCGCGCTTCGGCAGTGCCTTTTAAACTCATTTTTTTGGCATCCGGCTCCAGTGCCAGCAAGGCGATGGTTTTCGGTGTACCTGCTTCCATGCCATTGAGTAGATCGCGCCAGGGTAAGTTCAATTGCAAGATGGCGGAATTGATTGTTTGCACCTGTGCTTCCGGCAACTGGATTTTCGGTGCGGCGACTTTGGGCGGTGCGCGGCGGCTCAATTGCAGTTGTTTGTTTTCCAGTAGTGCCTGTTGTTCGGCTTGTTGTTGGTGCAATTTTTGTCCGCTCCACAACACTGAACTGCATAACACCAGCCCCAGCGCCAGCACGCACCAGGTCAGCGGGTGGGTCTGGTGTAACAGGCGTTGCCAGGAGGCTGGCGCAAAGTCGATTGGCATTGCTTTCATAATCCGGCTCCAAGTGCCGCCAGCCGCAATTCGTCGCTGATGATGCGTTCAAGGCTGGCTTCGGCCAATAGCTGTAAGTGATTTTGTCCGGCATCGAGTCGCAATACGTCAAGCGAGCCCATGCTTTCGCGCGCCCAGTTGCCGGGCAAGTTGCCGCACACTTGCAATTGCGTTGGCATGCTCAAGCCCAGACGCAAGGCTTCGCGCTGGCAAAATTCGGGCAACCAGGTTTTGTCTTCCCATTGCGCCTGACTGAAATGGCTATGGCGCAGCGCGCAAATGCGGCCCTGATCAATCGCCGCCAGGGTCAAGCGCGCACCATGCACCAGCGCCAGCCAGGCCTCGGGCTTGATCTGCTTGGCCCAGCGGTTCCAACTGGTGATGAAATGCGGGGTAATTGCCAGCAGGGCAGATTTTTGCGCTGCGGCCACCTGTTTTATTGTACTCAACAATGCCTGTGGCACCGCACAGGCCAAAAACGGTTGGCGTGTATCCCAGATTGCATCAATGTGCCAGTCGATGGCGGCATCGCCGTACAGGCTGCTAAAGCGCAAATTGGCAGCGGCCTGACAATCGGTCAGACTGCTCAGGTTTTTCGGCGGGGCCACCAGAAAGTAGCGAACCCAGTCGTCGGCCAGTACCAGCGTCAGTGGCAGTTTTTGCACGCCAAGTTGTTCGATTTGCGCTGTCAAGGCCAGAGTCAGGCTTTCATGGTTGAAGCTGCCCTCTGGCAGGCGAAACTGGCCCAGAACCTGATAGTGTTTGCGCCAGAAACCGTCGCCACGCAAGATGGCAAAGCCGGTTTCAGACAGGCCGATCACCAGCCGGGAGGTAAGGCCCGGGCCGGAAGCGGAGCCAGAAGCAGGGACGTGGGAATCAGGCATGCAAAGTCACCCGTTTGATTTCATCAAGCGTGGTTTCGCCGCGCTTGACCAGTTCCAGCGCAGCTTCGCGCAGGCTGCGGGTGCCGTTGGCACGCGCCGCTTCCTTAATTTGGCGGATCGGGCGTTTTTCGATCACCAGTTCACGAATTTCATCCGTCAAGGTCAATATCTCCGCAATGGCGCGTCGTCCTTTGTAGCCAGTGCCGTGACAATCGCCACAACCCTGGCCTTCCATAAATTGGTATTCACTAATATCAGCCGTACTCAGGTTGACACGCGCCAGGCTGGCTTCAGTGGGTTTGACCGGCACCTTGCAGTGCGGACAACAGAGCCGGATCAGGCGCTGCGCCCAGATGCCGTTGAGCGCCGACACGAAAGCATACGGATCAATGCCCATATGGGTAAAGCGGCCAAATACGTCAAATACATTATTGGCATGCACTGTGGTGAGCACCAGATGCCCGGTGAGCGCGGATTGTACCGCGATTTCGGCGGTTTCCCGGTCGCGGATTTCGCCGACCATGATTTTGTCCGGATCATGGCGCAAAATCGAGCGCAAGCCCTTGGCGAAGGTCAGGCCTTTCTTTTCATTCACCGGGATTTGTAAAATGCCGGGCAACTGGTATTCGACCGGGTCTTCAATCGTGATGATTTTATCGCGTCCGTTATGGATTTCTGTCAGCGCCGCATACAGGGTGGTGGTTTTGCCGGAACCAGTGGGGCCGGTCACCAGCAACATGCCATATGGTTCTTCGGCCAGATTGCGCAGCGTCAGTAATGAATCTTTGTCGAATCCGAGCGCTTCCAGGGTCAGCGAACCATAGGCTTCGATCATGGCGCGCTTGTCCAGAATCCGGATCACCGCATCTTCGCCATGAATGCTGGGCATGATCGAGACGCGCAAATCGATTTCGCGTCCGGCCGCTTCGACCCGGAAGCTACCATCCTGCGGTACCCGCCGTTCGGCGATATCGAGTTCGGCCAGCACCTTGATGCGTGAAATCACTTGTTCTGCCACGTCGATACCATTGACTGAGGTGGCATGGTCGAGCACGCCATCGATCCGGTACTTTACCGCCAGCCCTTGTGCCGTGCTTTCCAGGTGAATATCCGAAGCGCCAGCTTTGAGGGCATCGTACAGGGTGGAATTGACGACCTTGACCGCCGGGCTGGCTGCTTCGCTGACGGACGTGAAGGAGAGCACCGCAGCGGTTTTGCTGTCGCGCCGCGCATCACCCGTACCGGCCACCAGATTATCGACCGCCTTGACAGTTTCTTCCTGCTTGGTCAGGTAGGCGTGAATATCAGCTTGCAGCGCCAGGCGGTAATGCACTTCGGCTTTGGCGTGGCTGTCGATCCAGGTTTGCAGATCGGTATCAAAGGGGTCAGAAATCACCCCGACCAGGCCACCCTCGGGCAAATGCAACAAGGCGCAGGTTTTTTGCATGGCTTTTGACAGCGGCAGCAGGTGAAAGGCCGGATGCAGTTCCAGCATTTCGGCAGTGCTGATCAGGGTCAAGCCAAACGGCTGGCCCAGGGCCTGCAGTAGTTGGCGCGGCGGCAGCCCGGTCAGTTGCTCCAGTTCGGTCATGACCGGGCGTTTGAATTGCAAGGCCTGGCTGCGGGCCTGTTGCAAGACGGCGATTTCCACGACGGCATTCATGATAAGTTTCCAGCAAGGTCAAAAATCGGCATATACAGTAAGACTACAATCGCGCCGACCACCAGGCCAATCGCGCCCATCAAAATCGGTTCAAAACTGCGGGTGAAGCGGTCGATCCAGCGGCTGATTTCGCCGTCATAAAACGCCGCCGACTGCGTCAGCATCTGGCCCATTTCGCCCGAGCGTTCACCGACCCGCAACATGCGCAGCGAAATTGGCGTGGTGAGCTGGTATTTTTCAAACGCCAGCGAAAGCTGGGCACCGGATTGGATCATGGCGCTGGCGGCTTGCAAATTGAGTTTGATATTACTCGACACCATGTTTTGTACCGTTTCCATGGCGGCGACGATGGGAATCCCGCCTTCCAGCAACATGCCCATGGTCAGGTACAGGCGTGACAGTTCGTACAGGCGAATCCGTTCGCCAATCGCGGGCAGGCGTGACAGCCAGCGCTGCCAGCCACCATGCGCCATCATATAACGCACGCCAAAAAACAGGGCCGCTACACATAGCGCAAAGCCACTTAACATGGCGGTGGTATGTTGTCCGGCGTATTGGCCCCATTCCAGTAGCAAGCCGGATAGAAATGGCAGGTCGCGCCCGGCTCCGCGATACACTTCGGAAAAGCGCGGCACCACATAGCCGATCAGAAAAAATGAAACGCCGCCGCCAACCAGCATCAAAATCATTGGATAAATGGCGGAACTGATGATTTTATTGCGCACGATATCGATACGCTGTTGATAATCGATGTAACGGGTCAGGGAGCGGGGCAGATCGCTGGTGCCTTCAGCGGCACGGACAATGCCGACATACAGCGGCGGGAATAAATCGCCCTGTTCGGCCAACACGGTAGAAAAGCGTTTGCCCTCGCGCAAGCCATCGAGCAAACCAGTGAACACGGAGCGGGTGCCGGGGTTGGCTTCTTTTTCCAGCAGGGCTTCCAGACATTCGACAATGCTCAAACCGGCGGTGAGCAAGGCCAGTAATTCCTGGCTGAACAAGACCAGTTGCAGTTTGGTGGCACCGCTTGAACGCAAGCGATCCAGCCAACTGGCTTTGAGAGGGGAAATTTGTGCTGCAAATAAGCCGCGTTCTTCAATCTGGCGGCGGGCATCGTGTTCGTCGCGCGCTTCGATGGTCAGCGAAGTCATCAGGTGATCGTCGGAAAGTGCGCGAACTTCGAACTGCATAGTGGTTTCTCACGAAAAATAATCTGGCTTGGGCAAGCAGAGTGCAGGCTGACCCGCTGCTTGCCGATTATCGCAGATTTTCCTGCCCAAACGGCAATTGTTCGGGCCGATCAACTGGAACCGATGGCAAACAGGGCAGGGGAGCTGGTATCGGGCGAAATTTTGTAGCGTTCGTTGAAGGTGGTGACAGTAATTTCGGGTTGCAATACCGTGCCGTTGGCATCGTATTGGCTTAACACCGCCACCATGGCGTCGATGTGAGGCGCGGCCAGTGGATTATGGAGCAGGGCAGCGTTGCTGGCAGGCGCTGCCAGTTCGTTCAAGGCTTGCGCCAGTGCCGAGCTCATTGCGGCACTCTGGCGTATGGGTGCGTGCAGTGACGCGTTGCTGCCATGCAAGTGGGAAATTTGGGCTGAAGTCAGCGAAGCGCGCTGGCGTTCGGTAATGGCGTCAACCTGATCCGGCGTGAAGGCTTCCAGTTGGGTGGTACTCAGGGCGGCAATCGAGGCGGTATTCAATGCGGCCACTTCGGCACTGCCCAGCGTTGCCAGTTGATCCAGGGTGAAGGCGCGAACCTGAACCGGGCGCAACACCTTGACTTGATCGGCGTTAAACGTCGCAACCTGATCCAGCGTCAGCGCACTGATCTGGGTGCTGCTCAAACCTGCGGTTGCACGCGAAGACAGCAAGGCAAAATCTTCCAGTTCCAGCGCCGTAATTTGCGTGGTACTCATGGCAATAATCTGGCGTGCGGTCAAATTGGCAGCCTGGGTGGTGGTGATGGCGGCGATCAGGCTGGTATCGAGGGCAGCAATCGCACTGGTTCGCAGGGCCAGCAAATCGCGGGTTTCCAGCGCCTGCCATTGTTCCGGGCTAAAACTGCCAACCTGGCTGGCCAGCAGGGCGGTGGCCTGGGCGGTGGTCAAGGCGATGATGCGATCGGTATCCAGCGCCATGATCTGGCTGCTACCCAGCGCTGCCATGGTGATGGCACGCAGTGCGGCAAAATTGTCACTGGAAATAGCCATCAGGCTGTCGGCAGACAGCGCCGCGACCTGCGTGCTGGAGAAAGTCGCAACCTGGGCGGTA
>JBDLSU010000674.1:0-10352 GCA_039799405.1 Pseudomonadota bacterium
GTGCCGGTATCGAGCGTGATATTTTGTCCCGTCGCGCTGATGTTACCGGTCACATCCAGTGTGGTGCCGTGATTATTCAGGCTAAAACCGCCCCCAGTCTGGGTCACGCTGCCAAGGGCAGAGACGGCATTGCTGCGGCTGGTGAAATCGGTGGCTGCCGTGTTTTCGAGATTCAGTTTGGCTACCGTTATCACGCCGTTTTGCCCGAGGGCCTGGGCGTTTTTCAAACTGAACGTGCCCAATGGCACATTGACGGTGCCGATGTTACTGAACAAATTGGCCTGGCTGGCCAGGTCGATGCTAACGCTTGTGACTGGATTGGCCAAATTCAGGGTCGCGGCCTGCAACACCCCGGTTTGCGACATCGCGCCATTGGCGCTGACATCCAGTGTGGATGTGATAGTACTGGCACCGAGTATCAGGCCGTTGGTATCCACCAGGGTGGCATTGCTTGCGCTGGCCGCAACTGCCCCCTGGAAATCATTCGCCACATTACCCAGCGTGATGCTGTTGCTACCGGCATCCAGTGTGGTGGTGCCGCTCACCGTCAGTGCGCCGCCACTCTGGGTGATGTTGCCCCCGGCTGTAACGGCCAGATTGCGCACCGAAAAGGATGGCGACAAATCAACCGCACCGCCACTCTGGTTGATGGTGAGGTCGCGTATCCCGGTCGGCAACACTGCCGCAAAATTGCCTGCATGGGTATTGCTCAGGCTGACATCACGCACCGAACCACCGCTTTGTGTTGCAATCGTCAGGCTACCGGTAAAATCATTCGACTTGTTCAAAATTACATCGGCATTGCTGGCGGTGTCGATGATAACGCTGGTGTTGCCGCCCACGGTGGAGGCCGCCGATTGCGTCACATTGCCCTTGGCTATCACGTTCAAATCGTTGGCGGTGGTGACTGCGCCCAAATCCAGCGCGCCGGACGAGGTGACGGCAACCGCATTGGCACCGCTATTGGTAATGGTCAAGGATTGGTTGAACACATTGCCCGCATTGGTGAGCGCCACCGCGCCAGCCCCTGCGTTGAGCGTAGTCGGCGCATCCAGCGTCAAGGCACCGGATTGGGTTACGCCCGTCGAGGTCACCGTCAAACTATTGGCCGTAATGCCGAGATTGCCAAAGCTAAGCGCCTTGCTGCCAGTATCGATGCTGACATTGTTACTGCCAGCAGCAATGGTGCCACCCAGCGCTAACGCTGTGCCCTGGTTATTCAGTTTGAAATCGCCACCGCTTTGGGTGATGGCACCCAGATTGCTGATGACATTGGTTTTTCCCGAAAGATCAGTGGCGGCCGTATTGCTCAGACCAAAGGTATTGGCCGTCATCACACCACTCTGGCCGAGGCTAACGCTATTTTTCAGCGAAAAGGTTTGCCCCGTAGCAGTGATGCTGCCCAGTGTACTGATCACATTACTTTGCGTGCCAAAATCAGTGGCAGCCCGGGTGTTGTTCAGGTTCAGCGTGCCTGCAGTGAACACGCCCGATTGGGTCAGGCCGGTTGCACCACCCGTTACCGCCAGATCCAGCGTACCTGTCCCCACGTTGGTGGTGCCCAGGTCAAAACCATTGGCAGAAGTCAGGAACACGCTGCCACCGCCGGTGGTAGTGGGGACGATTTTGGTCGCGCTAAAGTCAATCGCACCGACACCCGTGGCACCGATATTGCCTGCGGCGGTATTGGCATTCAAATTCAGCACGCCTGCGGTGATAGTTCGCCCGGCATTGCCCCCATTGGTGAAAGAGCCGCCATGCAATGTCACGGTGCGGCTACCGCTGTTATTGTCACTGCTGCCAAAATCGGCAGCCCCGGCAAGGGTCATGATCCCGGTTACGCCGCTCGCACCAATTTCGATAGTGCTGGCCTTGGATGCTTTCAAGGTGGCGATGTCGGCTGCCCCCAGGTTATACCCGGCTCCGCCGCCGACATTAATGGCGGTACTACTGGTATTGGCTTGCAGATTGATGCTGCCGCTCACTGCCGTCAGATCGGCCGCAGTAAAATCAAGGCCGCCTGATTTGAGCGTAATGCCACCCGCAGTGATGGCTTTACCGCCAAAAGTAATCGCGCCGGTTCCGCCGGTATTCAAATTCAGCACACCGCTGCCCAAATCCAGATTGCCGCTCAAGCCAATGCCGCTCGCCCCATTGCTATTGACCAGGGTGAAATTGCCGCTGATCGTGGATGCGCCAAGATTGAGCACCTTGTTGGCCTGGCTGCTCAAATCCACCGCACCACCGGTATTGGTGAGCGAGAGTGTGCTGGCAACAATGGGGGCGCTTTGATCCAGCGTGCCAGCAAGCGTGTTTTTCAATGCCACGCTGCGGCCAGTAGCATCAATCGCGCCCAGGTGGGCAATTTCGTTGGACTGGGTGTTGAGCACGGTATTGGCGCTGGTATTGGTCAATACCAGCGTATCGGCCTTGAGTACGCCAGTTTGCGACAAGGCCACCGTGTTTTTCAGGGTCAGGGTCTGACCACTGGCATCGACTGTACCCAGGGCCGCGATCTGGTTGGCCTGGGTCAATGTGCTGGCGGCGCTGGTATTGTTCAGGTTCAGGGTCGAAGCGGTGATGACGCCGCTTTGCGTCAACGCCACGGTATCTTTCAGGGAAAAGCTCTGCCCGGTGGCAAGAATCGTCCCCAATGCATCGATCTGATTGTTTTGCGTCCCAAAATCACTGCTGCCTGCGGTATTGGATACATTCAGCGTCGCTGCGGTAATGACCCCACTTTGGGTGATGGCACCGCCTGCCGTCACATCCAGCGTGCCAGTCACCTTGGTGCTACCAAATACCACGCCATTGATGTCAGTAAAGGTGGCGTCGCTGGCTTTGGTAACGCTAATGGTGCCAAAATCATTGGTGGTCAGGGGCAGATTGACGGCATTGCTGCCCGCATCAAAGGTGGCGGTGCCATTCACCGTGATCGCCGCATTTTGAGTAATGGCCCCACCTGCACTGACTGACAAATTGCGGGAAACATTGGTACTGGCGTCAAGCGCCAACGAACCATTCGGGAAACTCAAGGTCAAGTCGCGCACGCCAGCAGGCAGGCCAGGCAGGGCCGCCGCCCCGGTATGGCTGTTGGTCAGCAACACATCACGCACCGTGCCGCCACTTTGGGTGGCGATGGTCACACTGCCAGTAAAATCATTCGATTTGGTCAGTGTTACATCGGCATTGCTGGCGCTGTCAATGGTAACGCTGGTATTGCCGCCAACCGTAAAAGCACCCGTCTGACTGACATCGCCTTTGGCAACAATCACCAGTTTATCTGCGGTCGAAATGCTCCCCAAAGCCAATGCGCCCGATGAGGTCAACAGCACGGCATTGCTGCCGGTGTTATTCACCGCCAATACGCCATTGAACACATTCGCACTATTCGACAAGTCAACCACCCCCGCAGAGGCATTGAGGGTGGTGGCAGCATTGAGCGTAACCCCCCCGACTGTTTCACTGATACCGTTGGAGTTAATCACCAGATTATTGGCTGTAACGGTGAAATTTCCAAACGACAGCAACTTGGCCCCGGTATCAATCGTCACATCCTGCCCGGAAGCGGCAATATTGCCATTAATGGTCAGCGGTGTACCCTGGTTATTCAGGGTGAAAGCGCCGCCACTTTGCGTAATACTGCCAAGATTGAGGATGACATTGGTTTTGCCACTTAAATCGGTAGCGCCCGTGTTTTCAATCGACAAAAGGCCAACACTCAGTACGCCAGTTTGATCCAGGGCCAGGGTATTTTTCAATGCCACACTGCTGCCGGAGGCAGTGATTGTGCCAAGGTGGGAGATCACATTGCTGGCCGTACTCAGGTCGATATTGTTGCTTCCGCTGTTCAATGCCAGTGTCCCGACGGTGAGCGCACCAGACTGGGTAATATTGCCACCAGCAACCACATCCAGCGTACCACTTACTTTGGATGTGCCTAATACGATGCCATTAATATCGGTCAAGCTGGCATTGGTGGCGTTGGTGATGCTTACGGTACCAAAATCATTACTGGTCAAGGTTAAATTGACAGGATTGCTGCCCGCATCAAACGTCGCGGTGCCGCCAACACTAACCGCTGCATTCTGGCTGATCCCGCTACCAGCAGTAACGGTCAAATTGCGGCTGACGCTGGTACTACCGTCCAGTGCCAGCGCCGCATTCGGGTAGTTCAGGGTCAGGTCACGGATCCCGCCAGGTAACGATAGCGTCGTTGGCGAACCAAAGCTGTCGGTAATACTGATATCGTGCACATTGCCAGTGATGGTCAAGCCGCCGGTAAAATTATTGCCAATATTCGTTAAAGTCAGATCCTGGGTAGAACTGCCAGTCAGGCTGATGCTTGCCGCCTTAGCAAGCACCAGCGCCCCACTTTGGGTAATACTGGCTTTGCTGGTCAGGGCAAAATTAAAGTCCGTACTCACGCTGCCCAGTTGCAGATCGGTATCGGTTACCAGATTAATGGCATTGCTGCCGGTATTGCTCAGTGTTAAAGCGCCATTAAACTGGTTGCCACTGAAATTATCCAACTGGATTGTGGCCGCCCCGGCCGTCAACGTGGCCGGTGCATTGAGCACCAACCCGCTGCGCGTGGTCTGCCCAATGCCAGTGGCGGTAATATCCAGCTTATTCGCCGTAACGGTAATGCCGTCAAAGGTAAAACTCTTGCTGCCGGTATTGATCACCACATCTTTGCCGCTGGCAGCGATATCACCGATAGCTGTCAGATTGTTAGCGCTATTGGTTAAACTAAACGCACCGCCAAGGGTCAGGGCACCCAGATTGGTGATGGCATTGGCCTGCGTCAAGGTACTGGTAGCGCTATTTTCCAGGTTAAAGGTGTCGGCCGTCAGCACCCCGCTTTGCGTCAGTGCGCTGGTGTTTTTTAATGATACGGTTTGGCCGCTTGCATTAATGGTACCCAAACTGGCTATGGCATTGGCCTGGGTTGCCAAATCGGTCGCGCCAGTGATATTTTTAAGCACCAGCGTGCCAGCAGTGATTGCACCGGACTGACTGATGGCACCCGCTGTCACCAAATCCAGCGTCCCTGCGCCCAGATCAGACTGGGCTATTGCCACCTTGCCTGAAACCACGTTCACAAAAGCGTCACCACCACTGGTTTTGAGCGCCAAGCCACCCGCCACGACCGAAATGGCACTGCCACTGGCACCAATATTGCCAGCGTTGCTGTTCAAGCTCAAATTATCAGCGGTAACCGTAAAGCCTGTGCCGGTAATCGCGCTGGCATTGAGTTCCAGATCATGGCCGCTAAAATCCCCCTCCCCGGCCAGGGTTATCGCGCCCGTGCCATTGCCGATAATGATCTTGCCAGCGGCACTGGTACGCAAATTGTCAATTTCAGCCTGATTCAAGGAGAAAAAACCCGATGTCGTACTCGCGTTCAATTGCAAAGGCTGTGCCGTAGTATGCTGTTTGATTGTGATCGTGCCAGCGTCGCCAATATTCAGCGCAGCACTATTGAAGTTAATCACATCATCGGCGACCAGGGTCAGGTCATTTGATTTAATCACTGGCGATGAATTAAAATCCAGCGTATTGGCACCGCCCTTGAATACGATGTTATGACCAGTTGCATCAATTGAAGGAAACACCAGATTACCGCTACTGGCACTATTATCCAGACTAAAATCGCCCCCGGTTGAAGTGGCTGCAGCCAGCGTCGAAATAGCATTGGCAGATGTCGCCAAATTCACCGAACCAGCCCCGGCATGAATGGTTGCCGTACCCTGCACAGTGATAGCCGAGTTTTGGGAAATTGCACCACCATTTGAGGTCAACGTCAGGTTACCGATGCCGGTATTCACACCCGCCAGGGTAATTGCGCCCTTGGAAGTGGCAGTAAGATTGCCCCCCGCGGTGGTAATCACCGCGCCATTGGCCATGGTGATGCTGCTGGTATTGGTGCCCGGGCTGGTATGGGACGAATCCATACCCGCATTCAAATGCACATTCAAGGTGTTGCCATTGCCATCGAGTTTGCCACTACTGGTGAAAACAATGTCACCTTGCGCATCCAGATTCAGGGTGGCGCTGCCGCTGGCGGTGACCGTGGTGTTAACGGTAATCGTACCAGTTTGGGTATTGCTGCCGCTGTTATTGGTTTGTACATTCACGGTGCCGCCGCCATTGAGCGCAGCCCCCAATGCCGCCGCATTCACTACCGCTGCATCATCGGTAGAAGCAAACAAGCCGCCACTCTGGTTGATATTGGTGTTGGCACCGCTATCAATCGTGATGTCATTCGGGTCGAGCAACCAGGTGCCGCCCTGGCCCAGCCTGGCACTGATATCGACATTACCCAGGGCGCGCAACTTTTGCTTGCCGGAGGTTTCCACAAAGCCGCCATTGCCACCCAGCAAGCCCCCCATGGCGCTGATATTGCCGTAGAAATTGGTTTGCTGGTCCGCCCACAAAATCACCTTGCCGCCATCACCCCGAGCCAGTGCATCGGCCTTGATGCTGACCTGATCCGACACATGGGTAAAGCTGGCATTGGCTTCCACCCCCTGGCCCTGGAAATTACCGCCCACCAGCACCGTGCCACCGCCGTTCTGGCCGGAAGCATCCACTTTTGCCCGATCCAGCAAACCCACTTTGTCACCCAACACCCGGATCTGGCCGCCGCGCTCACCCGCTTGTTCGCCCTTGGCTTGCAAAGTCCCGCTTACCGCCACCACACCCTGATTGCCGCCATCCAGACGGATTTCACCCCCATGGCCGGACAAACTATTGGCCGTGACCACACCGCTATGGTTGACCACGGTTTCCAGCAAGGCCGAGGCGCTGCGTGCGCTCATCAACACCTGGCCCCCGTCAGCCTGGATCAAACCCTGGTTATCCACCAGCGCCTGCACGGCCGCCTGATCCACTACCGCGCTGATCAAGCCATCGCCAACAATATCCAGCGTTACCGCCTGCCCGCCCGCCAGCGCCACCTTGCCCAGTTGCGCACTGATGATGCCTTCGTTACTGACCTGCTGCCCCAGCAAACTGATGTAGCCGCCGCCGTTGCCATTTCCGTGCGCCGTCAACTGGCCCTGATTTTCGACTTTGCCATTGCTGTTATTGCCGACAAACTTAAAGCGCCGCGCCGCAAAATCGGCATCACTGATATTGAGCGTGGACGCCACCAGGCCACCGACATTCACCTGCGCATTGCGGCCAAACAAAATCCCGTTCGGGTTGATCAAAAACACCTGGCCGTTGGCTTGCAACTGGCCCAGAATCTGGCTGCCATTCGCACTCAAAATCCGGTTCAGCGCAATCGCATTGCTGCCCGGCTGGTTAAAAATCACACTCTCGCCCACGCCAATATTGAAGCTGTTCCAGTTCAGCGTCAGGTTGGGCGTGGTTTGCACGATGGTGGTGGTGGTCGGGGTCGAAGTAATCGTCCCCTTGCCTGCCACCACCACGCCATCTTTTGGCCCCGCCAGCACCGGTGCGCTGATCAGGCTGACCGCGCCCATACTGCATAAAGCCCCGGCCAGCGCCAGCACCATCGGCCGCAAGAACGCACGCCAGCGCCGCGCCACCCCGGCAGCACCATCACACCCGGCCGCATCCTTGCCACAACCGGTGGCGGTCTCGGCGACCACCACCAGCGAACCCAGACGCTTACTCCAAATCAGGCGATAAATGTGATTCATGATGCTTTCCTTGCGACGAAATTAATTTGCTTAAAACAAATGATGGGGACAGGGCAAAACCTGTGCCTTAGAAATACTTGGCACCTTGTAGCCAGATGCGCCCGTTACGGTCATCCGCTGACTTTTCACTGCCCAGTTTGAAGGCGATATCCAGCTTTAAAGAAAAATCACTGGCACGCAACCATTGCACCCCGAGGCCGATGCCGCTATAGCTGCGCCGACGGGTATCGAGGATTTCTTTATTGGCCTGGCTTTGGCCGTAGTCCAGAAAACCGGAAAGCTGAATAATGCCGGGGATGGCCTTATTTTCCGGCAGGTTGTGGCGCAGTTCCAGCGTGATCAGGTTACCGATATCGCCACTGCCATCATCTTGCCCATAGGCGCGCACACCGGCCGGGCCACCAAGGACCATTTTCTCGGACGAATCCAGATTTTTATCCGCCCACTGGCCGTTAAAACTGGCACTCAAGCTGGTGCTGGCGCTCAAGCTGTGCAAGCGGCTGACGCCGTAAGTGATTTTGTTAAAGTGCCCGGCAGTGCGCACGCTGGCCGCATCTTGCTGGCGCGCAGCCAGGCTGTCGATGCGCAAATTGCCGCTACTCCAGTTCAGGTTAAAGGTATTTAAACCACGCCCGGCGATGTCGTCATACCGGTCACCATTCACGCCCACCGCCAGCAGGGTATTGCTTTTGTCGGTGGCGCTATTGGTGCTATCGACCCGGTCGCGCAGTTTTTTGTCGTCAGCGGTAATTTGCAGATACAGATTGCTCTGGCGCGAGCGCTTGAGCGCACTCGATACACTCACGGTCAGGTCTTTGGCGGTGCCGTTGGCGCGCAAATTGGCAAACTCGCGCCCCAGGCTATAGTCGGTAATGCTGTACGCCACGCCCAGGGTGACGGCATTCAGCGGCACCTGATACGCGATGCGGCCATTATTCAAGCCCTGGAAGGAACTCAAAGCGCGCAAGCTGAGTTGATCGCCCCAGCCGCCCAAATTGCTACCCACCACCCCCGCCCCCAGCCGTTCGCGCCCGGTGGCGCGGCTGCCGTTAATATCAAAATACACATTACCCGACCAATTTTTGCCCTCACCCACCACCAGCGTCAAATCCGCCAGCCCGGTACTGGCCCCCGGCGCAATGGTGGACTTAACGGCCAGCCCCGGCACATCATTCAGCCGCAAAATCGCGCTTTCCAGCGGCGGCAATTGCGGCGTATCACCCGCCTTCAACCCGGCCGTCAAATACGCCACCTGCCACGCCGCCAGCCGCTGCGGATTCGTCACCACCACCTTGCCATAATGCGCTTCCAGCACTTCGATGGTGACATTGCCTTCGGTATTGTGTTGCGGCGGCAAATAGGCGCGTGTCAGGAAAAAACCTTGCTGGTGGTAATAATCCTGAATATTCAAGGCCAGTTGCTGCAAGCCCGCCAAATCCAGTTCCTGATTCGCCACCCAGCCGGTTTTGGCCAGCAGCAGGCTTGCCAGAAACCGGGTATTACCCTTGATCTGCAAAGTCCGCACCACCACCCGCGCCCCACCGGGTGCGGCAGGCGGCAAATTGCTGGAAGGGACGCTGATGACGGCGGTGGGGGGCGTTACTTGGGCGGGGGCGATGGGGGCTTTGCCACGTTCGGGTGGTTCAGCGGCCATACATGGCGCAATCCCGAGGCAAGAAACAGCAACAAACTTGACGACACCCGCTAACGGGCCTGGCTTGCGAACATGTGGCAACATGGATTCCTTCCGGTATGCTTAAAATAGCTGGCTAAAAACAAGACCCCCGATTATACCTTAAGCAAATCTGGTAGCGAGAAAGCAATAATGCAACTAAGGCTGCATTTGTGCGGATGATTACAAAATATTGTCGTTAATACAGTGGCAAGACTGCTTGTCCGGATCGATTGTCACGGCGACAAACTTTGGAAGGGTGGTTTTTGCACAGGCAGCATCGTTTATTTAGCGCATCGCCGATTTTTACCAGCCAAAAAGTTTTGGCTACAATGCTGCGCTTTACTAAATATATCAACTACAATTTAAAACCTCCACAATTGCAACGCCTACCCGGCATCGTGGCGATTGAAGCGGCGCGTCGAAATGCGACCCAACATATCGTGATCGATAGCAACTCATTAGTTATCCGGCGGCGCAACCGACAATACCGCCACAAATTACCAATACTTATTTATGAGCCAAATAATTAAAGCCCCCGACCACAAATGGATTGCCTACATCGCCAAAATGTGGCTTCTTGGAAGTCGTGTATCTGAAGATATCACCGGGCAAGAAATGGATGGTTCCCTCAACGACCTTCAACGCCTGCAAGTTATTATTGACTCAGCACAAATACCCACAGAGAACACGCAAGAGCTGCAATCACTTGGCATTGTCTTTGGAAAAGTATTCGTCAATGAAACGCCCCATTATGATTGGTGGGTGATAGAAGACGAATATGGCGAAGATGCATGCGTTCGTTACAAAGAGACGAGCCTCCTCATTTTTCCGCAAACAATGCTCTCCAAGCGAATTGAAGACGGCGAAACGCCAAACGTATCGGACGTATTTTATGCGTTAAGAGAACAACTTGAGCATATCAAAACCGAAAATTACCCAAATGCATAGTCATCCTACCGTTGTTTCAGCACTTGTGGGTTGCGCATCAAAGCTTTCGCTCGACA
>JBDLSU010000675.1:0-3353 GCA_039799405.1 Pseudomonadota bacterium
CATCACCTACCAATGCCGAGCCAAGAAAGACATGGCCGACCAGTTCGAGTGGGTCTTTGCTGGCCCCCGTGCTGGCCTGAAGGATCGCAAAGGCAATAACGTCGGTACCTACTACGGCCCACCAGCCACATGGGAAAGCCTGGACGGCTCCAAAGTAGCTGGCACCCAAGTGGCAGTGGCACCGAACGGCGCGGACAATATCCCATCGCAACTGGTCAAGGCCAACCCGGCCGTGGGTGCTGGTGCCATGCAAGGCGTGAGCTACATCCACCGGGTCGCAACCGAAGGCGGCGTTGCGCCCAAGGCAGCGTGCGCCAAAGGCAACGAGGGCGAGAAACAAGTGGTGCCCTACAAAGCTGATTACATTTTTTACCGCGCCAGCTAATCCATTGTTCAATAGCAGACCGGGCTAACCTTTGCGTCAAGTTCAACGCTGGCGCAAAGAGTTTTTCGCTTCTGCTTGCCAAATCAGACAGGCTGCTAGCGCTGCATACTCTCCCACACCTTCTGCAGCCGCTTCACCGAAATCGG
Source organism: Pseudomonadota bacterium (assembly GCA_039799405.1). Taxonomy (GTDB): domain Bacteria; phylum Pseudomonadota; class Gammaproteobacteria; order Burkholderiales; family Burkholderiaceae_D; genus CAMBDR01. Next base: position 532 of record JBDLSU010000675.1, read on the forward strand.
CATCGGCGTGCGAAGTTCTTGCGCGAACAGCGAGACCCGCAGTTCTTCCAGCATCCAGCGAAATTCCTGCATTTTTGGGTCTTGCAGGGTGGCGTGGTCTTTGGCGGCGCGCTGGTACAGGTTGGCGGCGCTTTGCCATTCGGCCATCAGTTTGGCATCGCGCGCCGGGTCAGCGCGCAGTTTGTCGATGCGTACTTGCATCGCCTTCAAATAACGCGGAAAGTGCGCCAGTTGGGCGTACTCGTTATCGATCAGGAAGCGCTTGCTGATCAAGGCATTCAACTGGTTTTGCATGTCGGCCGTGGCTTGCGTGTGGGCTTTGACGGTTTGCAGTTTTTTCGGCAAGCCATGAAATTCCGGCAAGATTTGCGCCAGCAAGCGCGCGATTTCATTCACCAGCAGATTGATGCGCGCCTTGCCTTCGTCTTTGCGCTTGTTGAAGCTGGCAGCATCTTGCGGCAAGGGGTCTTGCATGCAGGCCAGATCAATGGCTTTGTTGATGATTTGCTCGCGCAATTGCTCTTGTGAACCAAGGTTGATAAATTGCATGCCCAGGTTTTGCAAGCCGGGGATGTTTTTTTCCAAAAACTTGATCTGGTCTTTTAATTGCAGCGCAAACAGGCGGCGCAAACCCAGGCGGTGGGTGCGTTGCGCCAGCGGTTGATCGTCAAATACTTCCAGATCGCAATGGGTTTGTTTATCAACCAAGGCCGGAAAGCCGATCAGGCTGAGTTTGCCTTTTTCGATTTCGAGCAACTCGGGCAAATCGCCAAAGCTCCAACTGGTCAGGTTTTCCTGGCTGGACAAACCATTGCCTGCCGTATTTTGCACCGCATTGTTGGCACTGGCCCCGTTTTTGACCGTATTGCCTGGCATGCTGGCAGGTTTGGCAGCAGCGCTTAAGCCAGCGCTTTGCGTAGCCGGGCTGACGGATGCCCTGCCAGCACCACCGCCAGCGGCGTTAACACCCCCTGCCACCAGCCGCTCGCTACTTGCTTGTTCCGCCAGTTTTTGAAAGCTGGCACGCGCCTGGCCGCCAAATTCGGCTTGCAAGGACGCCAAGTTGCGGCCCATGTCCAGTTGTCGCCCGTGTTCATCCACCACCTTGTAATTCATCGCCAAATGCGCGGGCAAGGTTTCCTGTTTGAAATCGCTGGTTTTGACCAGGATGGTGATTTGTTCGCGGATATCGGCAATCAACACATCCAGCAAATCGCCCTGGCCGAATTTTTCGGCGACCCGCTCACAAAACCCGGCGGCGTATTCCGGCAGCGGCACGCAGTGGCGGCGCAGTTTTTGCGGCAACGATTTAAGCAGCAGGTGGATTTTTTCCTTCAGCATGCCGGGTACCAGCCATTCGCCGCGCAAATTGGAAAGCTGGTTGAGCGCATACAAGGGCACGGTCAGGGTAACGCCATCGCGCGCGCTGCCCGGCTCAAAGTGGTAGCTCAGCATCAACTCGGTTCCGCTGGCACTGGCACCGAGCACCAGTTTTTTGGGGAACAAATCGGTGGTAATGCCTGCCGCTTCGTGGCGCATTAATTCGTCACGGTTCAGATACAGCAGTTTCGGGTTCTTGGCGGTAGCCAGCTTGTGCCAGTGTTCAAACGAGGCTCCGTTAATAATCTCGGGCGGCAGCAGCTTGTCGTAGAAGGCGGCGATCAAATCATCATCGACCAGCACATCAAGGCGGCGCGATTTGTGTTCCAAATTTTCAATTTCCCGCACCAGTTGGCGGTTGAAGGCAAAAAACGGCGCGCGGGTATCGTATTCGCCCAGCACCAACGCTTCGCGGATAAAAATACTGCGCGCTTCTTTCGGGTTGAGCGCGCCAAAATGAATGCGGCGCTGGCTGTACACCGTCAGCCCATACAGGGTGGCGCGCTCGCTGGCGCTAACCTGGGCACTTTTCTTTTCCCAGTGCGGATCGCTCCAGGATTTTTTCAGCAAATGGCTGGCGACTTTTTCGATCCATTCCGGCTGGATTTGTGCCACGCAACGTGCGTACAGGCGCGTGGTATCGACCAGTTCGGCGCACATAATCCATTTACCGGCTTTTTTATGCAGATTGGAACCGGGCCAAATCCAGTATTTGATGCTGCGCGCGCCAGAATATTGGCCGTCTTCCGCCATAAAACCAATATTGCCGAGCAAACCGGTCAACAAGGCCAGGTGCAGGTTTTCATAGGTGGCGGGGGTGTCGTTCAAACGCCAGCCTTGCTCGCGCACAATGGTCAACAACTGGCTATGCACATCGCGCCATTCGCGCAGGCGCAGTTGCGACAGAAAATTGCTGCGGCAAGCGTCTTGTAACTGGCGATTGGTTTTTTTGTGCTCCACCGCCTCTTCAAACCAGGCCCAGATTTTCAGATAGCTGTTGAACTCGGATTTGGCATCGGCAAATTTTTTGTGCGCTTCATCGGCTGCCTGTTGCGCTTCCAGCGGGCGGTCACGCGGGTCTTGCACCGACAGCGCGGCGGCAATGATGAGCACTTCGCGCAGGCAAACATGTTCTTGCGCGGCAATGATCATGCGCCCTACCCGTGGGTCGAGTGGCAATTTGGCCAGCTTGTGGCCGAGCGCGGTCAGTTTGTTGGCGTCATCAATCGCGCCCAGTTCTTGCAGCAAGTGGTAGCCATCGGCAATCGCCCGGCCCTGCGGTGCTTCCACAAAAGGAAATTCTTCCACATCGGTCAGGCGTAGCGATTTCATGCGCAAGATGACGCCCGCCAGGGAGGAGCGCAGAATTTCCGGCTCGGTAAATTTGGGGCGCTGTAAAAAATCTTGCTCGTCATACAGGCGAATACAAATGCCGTCAGCCA
>JBDLSU010000676.1:0-4438 GCA_039799405.1 Pseudomonadota bacterium
GGCTCATTGGCACCATGCGGCAAAATCACGTCGGCGTAGCGTTTGGTGGGTTCGATAAATTTGTTATGCATCGGCCGCACCGTGGCCAGGTATTGTTCGATCACGCTTTCGGTGCTGCGGCCGCGCTCGGCAATGTCGCGTTGCAGGCGGCGGATGAAGCGCACGTCGGAATCGGTATCGACAAAAATCTTGAGCGACATCATGTCGCGTAGTGTTGCGTCAAACAGCGGGAACAAGCCTTCGATCACAATCACCGGGGCCGGGTTGACGCGGATGGTGGCGTCGGCGCGGGCATGGTGGGCAAAATCGTAGGTGGGCATGTCGATGCCGTGGCCGCTGCGCAGGGTTTGTACGTGTTCGATCAGAAGCGGCCAGTCGAAGGCGTTGGGGTGGTCGTAATTGATGCCCAGGCGCTCTTCAAAGCTCAGATGATTTTGATTCAGGTAGTAGTAGTCCTGAATGATGACCGAAACCAGTTGCGGCCCAATCGCGGCCAATACTTGCTGGGTGACGGTGGTTTTACCGCTGCCGCTGCCACCGGCCACGCCGATGATGAAGGGGTTTTCCATGTGCTTGCTCCTGTGACGGCGGTTCAAGGTTGCTTATCGGTTTTGGTGGCAGCAGCAAATACTTGCCGCCCGCCGACCCAGGTTTGCAAGACCTTCATTTTGAAAATATCGTAGGTCGGCATGGTGAACAAATCCTGATCGGTGACGATAAAATCGGCCCATTTGCCCACTTCCAGCGAACCGAGTTTCGAATCCTGATGCGCCGCCCAGGCGGCATCCAGGGTAAAGCAGCGCCAGGCTTCAAATACCGACATGGCTTGGTTGGGATACCAGCCCGCGACTGGTTTGCCTTCCATGTCTTGCCGCGTTACGCCAGCATGGATGCCCCAGAACGGATTGGGCGATTCAATCGGGAAGTCTGAGCCGCAGGCGATGCGGGAATCCTGTTGTAAAAAACTGCGCCAGGCATAAGCCCCCTTGATGCGCTCAGGGCCAACCCGTTGTTCGGCCATGTTTTTGTCGGAGGTGGCATGGGTTGGCTGCATCGAGGGCACGATGCCCAGTTGCTTGAAGCGCGGGATATCGGCCAGATCCACCACCTGTGCATGTTCAACCCGGTGGCGCATATCCTGCTGTTTGAATTGCGGCAGCAGCTTGGCAAAGCTGTCCAACACCTGACGGTTGCCGCCATCGCCAATCGCATGCACATTGACCTGGTAGCCCGCTTGCATGGCTTTGCGCATCTGCGCTTGCATGGTGGCGTCATCGACAAATAACAGCCCCTTGGCTGGAGCGGCATCGGCATACGGTTGCAATAGCGCGGCACCACGGCTGCCCAGGGCACCATCGGAAAACAGTTTCACCGCGCGCAAGGCGTAGTGGTCGTCGGCCATGCCAGGTAGCGGGCCTTTGGCGGCCAGTTTGTCAAATTCCGCCCCGGTGCCACTGATCATGCCATATACCCGCACCAATAATTTACCGGCAGCGGCATATTCGCGAAACAGCGCATCCTGTTCTGGCCGCACGCCAGCGTCATGCACGCTGGTCAAACCCATACTGGCCAGTTGCACCATGGCGGCATCGAGTGCCAGGCGCAATTCGGCCTGGGTCGGGCCGGGTGCGTTTTTGCTGACCAACCGCATGGCGCTATCGACCAGCACGCCGCTCGGGTTGCCCTTGGCGTCACGCTCAATCTTGCCGCCCGCCGGATCTTTGGTATCTTTCGTAATGCCTGCCAGTTGCAAGGCTTTGGAATTGGCCCAGCCCGCGTGGCCGTCTACCCGTTCCAGCCAGACCGGTTTGTCGGCCACCACGGCATCAATTTCGGCGGCGGTGGGAAAGCGCCCCAGCTTCCATACGGCCTGATTCCAGCCAAAACCATATAACCAGGTGCGTTGCGGGTTGGCTTTGGCGTAGGCCGCGATCATGCTTTGCGCTTCTTGCAGTGAGCGGCTGTCACGCAAAACCAGTTGCGCCGCCAGTTCGCCCTGGCTGAATACATGGCCGTGGGCGTCAATCAAACCGGGCAATACGGTTTTGCCCTGCATGTCAATGTGGCGCGCGGCGGGTAATTTAGCGGTGGCGGCGGCCACGTCGGCCTGACTGCCGATGGCGATAATTTTGCCTTTGGCGTCAAATGCCAGCGCATCAAATTGCACTAACTTGCCCTGGCTCAGGGTGTAGCCATTGGCGTGTTCGATGATGGTGGGAGCGGTATCTGCCTTGGTCAGTGCGAGCGGGCCAGCCACAGCGGGGGCACTGATGGCACACCCGAGGCTGGCGAGCCCGGCAAATAGGGCGTGTTGAAGAAGAGCCGGGCAGCGCAGGCTGGCCCAACGGCGGGAATTTTGCATGGTCGTGTTTCGTCCTTGATGGCAAACAAAGCAATGCCGCAATGGCAAGACTGAGGAGAAAAAATATGAGTTGCGTTATTTTATCAGAGCAGATGCGCTAAACTAGGCGAAATCATGCACACTTGCCGCCTTTTCCCTGCACATCCGGATACCCAACACAAGATGTCACCATGCGCTACCTGATCCAACCATGAAAAATACCCTCATCACGCGCCGTCTGGCTGCCATTTTGGCGGCCGACATCGTCGGCTTCAGTACTCGCATGGGAGCCGATGAAGTCTGGATGGTAGCGGCATTGCGCATGATCTGGCGTGATATTTTTAAACCAAGGGTGATGGCGCGGCAAGGCCGGATTGTCAAAATGATGGGCGACGGCGCACTGGTCGAATTTGCCAGTGCGGTCGATTCACTCAATTGCGCCATCGCGATTCAACAGGCGATGCAGGAATGGAATTTGCAACATCCGGAGCAACAGCCGATTTTATTGCGCATAGGCATTAATCTGGGTGAGGTGATCATTGAAGGCGATGACATTCTGGGCGATGGCGTCAATATTGCGGCACGCCTGGAAAGCCTGGCTACCCCCGGCGGCATTCTGATTTCAGATTCGGTGCATCAGCAGATTGACGGCAAACTGGACGTGGAACTGGCCTGTGTGGGCGAAGTCGCGCTGAAAAACATCGCCAAAGCCATCAAATGCTGGTGTTGGGGCGAACCGCTGACCAATGAAACCGGCGCGATCAGCAAGCCGTTGACCCAGGCCTCGATTGCAATTTTGCCATTTACCCTGATTGGCAATGAGCATGACAACGAATATTTTGCTGATGGCCTGGTCGATGACCTGACCGCAACTCTGGCGCGCTTGTCAGGCCTGACCGTGGTGTCGCGCAATGCCAGTCGCTCGTATCGCGAACAAGCCATGGACGTGCGCCAGATTGCGCGCGAGCTGGGGGTGCGCTATGTGCTGGAGGGCAGCGTGCGTCAGGCTGGCCCCAAGGTCCGGGTGAATGTGCAATTGATTGATGCCGAATCCGGCGTGCATGTCTGGAGTGAGCGCTACGACCGCAAAATTGATGATATTTTTGCAGTGCAAGACGAAATTACCCTGCGCGTTGCCACCGAAATGCAGGTAAAGCTGATTGATGGCGAACAGGCGCGCCTGCGCTACACCACTACCAACAACGTGGCGGCCTGGAACAATTATGTGCAGGGGTTGGCGCATTTTCGCACTGCCATCGGCCGCGATTCAATTCTGCGTACCCGCTTGTGTCTGGAACGAGCCCAGGCGCTGGACCCGAATTCGGCCGCGCTGAATGCTTCACTGGCATTTATTTATTACACCGATGCACGCTTCAACTGGCCGGAAAAACGTGCCAATTTGCTGGCAATGGGGCGCAGCTTTATCGACCGCGCGCTGGAACTGGATCGCAACAATGCCGACGCGCATACCGCCTACGCCATGCATTGCCTGATGACCGGGCAATTTGACGAAGCCGTGCGCTATGTGCAGCGCGCGCTGGAACTGGCCCCGGATTCGGCTGATGTGGTGGCCTTTTCATCCTTTGTGTATACCTGCAATGCTTGCGCCGAACAAGCACTGGTACAAATTTGCAAAGCCATGCGCCTCTCCCCCTATTGCCCGCCCAGCTATCATGGCTACCATGGCAACGCCCTGCGTTTGCTCGGGCGCTACGACGAAGCCATCGCCGCCTTCCTGGCGTATGAAGCACGCATACCCGGTTCCGGCCTGGCCGATCTGGTCATGGTGTATCAACAAGCCGGACAAGGCGCGCAAGCCCGGCTGGAGGTGGCGCGTTTATTAAAAATCAATCCGCGCTTTTCATGCAAAGTCTGGTGCAATACCCAGTTTTACCGCGACCCGCTGCAGCAACAGCGGGATCTGGACACATTGCTCACTGCCGGGTTGCCAGCATGATCGCCAATATCATCGGTGCCGGACACGTCGGCCAGGTGCTGGCGCGCTTGCTGCAGCAACACGCGGGCTGGCAAATTCAGGATGTGTGCAACCGCAGCCCGGCCAGCAGCAGCGCCGCCATTGCCGCCATCGGGGGGGGC
>JBDLSU010000677.1:0-2696 GCA_039799405.1 Pseudomonadota bacterium
CTGAGCAAAAGCTGGTTGCCGGGTTTGTCGCGCAGCAATTGCTTCAGGATCGCGCGCGACTGCTGATATTCTTGCAAGGCGCGCTCGGGCTGCTTCAATTCGGCCTGGATGTCAGCACTGGCATCGATAAAATTGGACAGGTGTACTTGCCGGTCAAAATCATCCAGTTTTTGCTCCAGTTGTCGTCCCAGCTCGGTGCGCAAGCGTTGCGCCAACTGCAGCGCACGCTGGTTTTGTCCGATTTGACGATGCCAGAAAAAAGCATGTGCCAACCCGGAAAAATTATCCTGGCTGGTTTCAATCAATTCCATCGCTTGCTTGAAGTTATGGCTACGCAGCAAAATCGCCGCGACCCGGCGCAAATTAGTCGCCCTCGGTTCTTTCTCGGTTCGTGCCAGTTGCTGCAATAACACCGCAGTCGGGCTGGCATCACCCTGGCGTAACTGCTGCGCCGCCTGTTTTTCCGATTCCCGCGCTGGCGGCTTGGCGACAGCCTGGTTAATGAGGTGGACAATTTGCCCGATTTCACTCACATGGATAAACCAGTAATCGCTGGAGAGCGGGGCCTTGAGCATGGCCGGATATTGCTGCTTGCCCAGTTCCTGATCGTAAGCCAGTTCCTTGTCAATCAGCTTTTGCACCGTCTGGGTTAGTTCTGCCTCACCGCAATCTGCTTGCACCAGCCCCTGGCGAAATTTTGTTGCATCAATGCGACAACTGCCGGTTTGTGCCTGCACCCCCGAAACGGTTGCCGCAAAGCATAAAAATAGAAAAAGACGCTGCATATCGGACATCCGTTGGCTGTGTGGGTGGGGCAAGTTTACCGGATTTATTGTGCAGATGCATGATTTTGACCCGTGCAATAACAACTTTGTCCTGGCCGGCAGGGCACTGATCTTGTCACGGCTTACTGAAAATAATCAAGCGCGGGCAAGCGCGTGAAATCCGGCGAATAAAATGACTATCCTGCGGCTAAAAAATCGGCCAGCAAACTTTTTTGTCAGCTTACTTTCTTGGAGGTGAATATGGGATCCGGTAAAGACAGTAATAAAAACAGCAGCAAGGACAAAAGTGGTTCGACTCTGGGTAATGCCCTGGACAATGTGGTCAGTGGCGTCACCGATGTGGCAAAAGATGTGGGAAAAGCCGCCAGCAATGTGGCAAATGATGTGGGTAAGGCTGCAAGCAATGTGGCCAAAGATGTGGGTAAGGCCGCAAGCGATGTCGGTAAAGCCGCCACCGATGTGGCAAAAGATGTCGGCAAAGCAGCAAGCGGTGTCGCCAAAGACGTCAGCAAAGCCGCCACCGATGCCGCCAAAGGTGTCGCCAATACGGCGCAGGATGTCGCCAAAGGCGTCAGCAATGCCACCCAGACCGTGGTCAAGGGTGTCAGCAATACCGCTCAGGATGTCGCCCAGGCTGTCACCGGTGCCGCGCAGGAAGTAGCCGATTTTGTCACTGAAAAGTTTGAGAAAAACACCGCACGCCTGTGGTTTGATGAAGAAATCGCCAAAAAGGGTTTTCCTGAAGCCGGGTTTGCCCATATCAAAGCCAAAAAAGATGTTGGCATCGCGTTTTCCGGTGGCGGCATTCGCTCTGCCACCGCCGCATTAGGCCAGACCCGCGCCCTGCACGAACTGGCGCTCCTGCCCAAAGTGCGCTATGTGGCCTGCATTTCCGGCGGCTCCTGGTTCACCGTGCCCTGGGTGTATTTGCCCGGCAATATCAGCGACAAGGAATTTTTGGGCAACTACACGCCACCGGAAAAATTGAGCTGGAATGATTTGCTGGTGCAATACAAAAACGCTGGCGAGGCCAGCTACATGAAAATCGTGGAACAGGCCGAGCTGGTTAACAAGCAGGCGCTCAAGCAAGTCTTCATGCCATCGGTGCCCATGGCCAATAGCTCGAAAGACGAGACCTGGGGTGATCTGGTGGCAAAAAACTACCTCAAACCACTCAAGCTATATCACAAAGGTGCCCAGCGCTACGCCACCTATACCGATGCGGTGCGCAAAACCGTGTTGAGCCGCAATGAGACGCTCGACAAAAACGATTTTGATTGTGTCGAACATGACCGCCCCTACATGCTGGTCAATGGCGTGGCGATCAACTGGAACCTGATGGGGAAATTTGAAACCGCCCTGGCAGAGATTTTTGACAAGCCGGAAAAACCCAAGGACTATCCGTTTTATCCCTTTGAATTTACCCCGATGTATAGCGGTATCAATACCCTGTATAGCGGAAAGGAAACCGCAGGCTTTTTCAAATTTGGTGGCGGTTATATCGAAAATATCGCCTTTGATACCCAGGATCCGTTTGGCAAGCTGGATGGCAACTTCGTCAAGGTGAAAACCAAGCAGCAATACAACCGGCTTAGCCTGCAAGACATCATGGCCACCAGCGGTGCGGCACCGGCATTTCATGCCCTGGTGGCCGGTACCGCCGCCGGGGCGCTGGCGACCGGGGCGCTGGCCTTGGGGTTGGGTGGCGCAAAGTTGACGCTGGGCGCGGCTGCGGTGAAAAACCTGAGTGGCATTTTTCCGCGCTTTTTCTACTGGCATCTGGATAAAGACAAAAACGTCGGCAATGATAATCTGTATTTCGGCGATGGCGGTTTTCTCGATAACTATGGGCTGATGCCTTTGCTGCGGCGGCGTGTCAAAAACATCATCCTGTTCATCAATACTGACACC
>JBDLSU010000678.1:0-2637 GCA_039799405.1 Pseudomonadota bacterium
AAACGGGGTGAAATCGGCAGCTTTGATTTTGCTCCAGGGCAGGGGGTTGTCATAGCTTGATTCGCCATCGGTTTCACCGTTCGACAATTGTGGGAAAGCTACATCCGGAACCACACCGCGCCCATAATCCTGAATTGCTGCGGGAAAAACTTCCGATGCCGAAGCTGAACTTCGATTGATCAAGACCGCCATGGGGCCTTGCCATCCCGATATCGCTTTCTTGACAGGATCGGGTTAAATCAACTAACCTTGGTCGGCTTCCTGTTATCCAGCCGAAAATTTATGTGCCGAAACGAAATATGATTAAAACCATCTTAATAAAGTCATTCAAATCTCTTGATAACATTGAGATTGAGTTGGGCCACCTGAATGTGTTGATAGGTGCCAATGGGGCAGGCAAGAGCAATCTGCTCGAAGCGGTTGGGGTACTCTCGGCGGCGGCCGATGGCAAGGTGAATGACCAGACCTTGCTGCAACGTGGCGTCAGACCGGGCGTACCAAGTCTGTACAAAAGTTCATTTCATTCAAATTCACAACAAGCCTCACATATCAGCTTCGGTGCTCTTTCTGAATCAGCCAGATACGACGTTTCGCTGATTAACCCCATGACCGATCCGACACCCGGGTGGCGTTTTAAAACTGAGTTATTGCAAAGCGGTTCAGGTAAAGTGACCAGTCGTAGTCCGAATTCACGTAACAATCCGAACACTGAACTGGGCTTGGCCGCATTAAAGCTGGTGGAGTTGGATGCGAATGATCCAGCCTTGTTGTTAATGCAGGATCTGCAGCACTACGTGATTTATTCGCCGACCACCGCCATTTTACGTGGCGTTGCACCGGAACCCCAGCCGCGCCAGCCGCTTGGCCTGTCCGGTGGGCGATTGCCGGAAGCCGTGACGGAGCTGCTACGGGGGCGCGCCAATAATGCGCATATTGACAAAGTGTGCCGGGAGGCGCTCGGATTGATCGATTGGGCCAGCAGCTATGGTGCCGCGCAGGCGGCCGGTTTGCCCTTATCTCCGGCGGCAAGTTCGGCAACAAGAGTGATTAAATTTGTTGATAAATATATGAAATCAACCAGAAATGTGCTTTCTGGCTATGATGCCAGTGAAGGCGCACTGTATGTGTTGTTTCTGGCGGTGCTGGCCGCTCACCCGAAAGCGCCACGTTTCTTTGCCATTGACAACGTCGATCATGGTCTCAACCCTGGCCTTGCAGCCGATTTGATGAAACGCTTGTCAGACTGGATTTTGATACAGGATATGCCGCGCCAGATCATCATGACCAGCCATAATCCGGCAGTATTGGATGGCTTGCCATTGCAGGACGAGCGAGTCAGATTGTTTGCAGTTGAGCGTGATAATCATGGGAAAACCACGATCCGGCGTGTGGTGGTGGATGGGCGCATGCAGGCCATGAGTGCGAAGGGCTGGACTTTATCGCGCATGTGGATGAATAAATTAATTGGTGGAGTACCGAATGTCTAGCCCACTCAGGATTGCATTGGTGGCAGAAGGGGTGACCGATTATCTGGTATTGAATGCAGCAATAGAGGCGATGCTGGGCGAACGACCCTATATTTTGAATTTATTGCAACCCGAGCAAAGTTGATGAGCTTAATGAACCTGCACAAACGGTATTGTGTACACCTTCCAAAAGTACCGAAGCATGGGTAATGGCGGCTTGCTTTTCCACTGACGCCGTTATGCAAAAGCATGGTTGGGAGTGCTACGGGAAGCCGGAAAAACGCCTCGGGCAACAGCCCAAGGCAAAGCGTTTCGGCAAGACTATCCAGGACTATCAGGCAAGGCACATCAATTTCAGGGAAGCCTGGTTTGATGTGGTGGCGCAACTTTCTGAGGCCCAAAGCTTTCACACTGATTTTTTAAAGCAGCTCATAAGCTGATTTTCCCTCAATCCGGACTAAACGCTGGTTCAAGCGCTTGCGCTGCCAGCATTTCAATTCCCCGCAAAAACGCCTGCCCAAAGTCCTCGATCCGGCTGTGCGCAAAAATTTTCTCGCTGTAGACCACGCTCAAAGTCAATTCCTGATCCATGAAATGGCACATCAGGTACAGCAAATAGTGTGGTTCCAGCAGCGGGCTTTGCCAATACGACCGGGTATGCATTTGCGCAGTGATAAATTCCACGCCCGCGTGGCCGTCGCCGCGCTGGCGGCTGGCATCTTCCAGAAAATTAATCGCAATTTGTGCTTCCGGCAGTGCAGTCAGGATCTGTTGCCGCGCCGGGTCTTGGCTCATGTAACGCAGGGCAGAAAAGCCGGGTATTTGTTGTTGCTGGCTTTGGATGGCCTGCTGCACCTGGCTTACGTAGTCTTTGTTGGCAGCATTTTTTGCACCGGGCAGCGGCAAGGGGTGGCGCGTGGTGTCGGAGAAGTAGGCGATGGTGCGGCTCAGATCGCAACCGGTTGCCAGATCGTGACGACCGTGGCGCTGGATGTCGATCACCACTTGTTCGGCGTCTGGTGGTAAGAGCGCGGTTTTTAGCGCGGCCAGGATGGCGGCCAGTTGCAGGTTGCGCATCGAAACCGGTGCGGGCGCGCTTTGGCCTGGGGATTGTCGAATCGAATGCGCTTGCAAGTGGCGCAGCAGGCGCTGGCTGGCGGCTTGATCCAGA
>JBDLSU010000679.1:0-3562 GCA_039799405.1 Pseudomonadota bacterium
TTTTCAGCCCAGGCCCCGAGCCCACGGCGGGGAGTGTGGGGTTTGGGGCAAAGCCCCAAGGTTTTTCAGGGAACATCGATTTACGTGATTATGGTTCCATCAACTCGCGTGAGCACACTCACCTTCAGTTGCTCAAGCGCGTACAGGGGGCCATTGCCGGATACAACATGACCGATCCCGAGATCATTGCCATGTTTACCCGGCAAAACGAAAAAATGCCTCGCCTGGGTTTTCGGGAATTTGAACTGGTCGATCTGTCCCTGACCAACCCGTTTGCCACCAATGTCGATCTGGCCGCGCGCATGAACACCACGCCGGGCCACGTCGGCAAAATGTTTCACAAGCTGTACATCAAGTTTCAGGTACACAAGCGGGCAGAGTTACTGGCAGAACTGCGCAAATTTGGCTACCGGGCCAAGAGCGGTGACGATGCCGGGAAAGAACTACTTAAACCAAGCAAAGGAAAAAGAAATGTTTGAAATTACGATGCAATAAAACGCTGGCGTGCTGGCGGTTCAGCCGGGTGAAGATATGGAAGCTGTGGTAATGGCTGCTGGGGCAGTGCAAAGCCTTGGGCAGACCACAGATGGCCCGGTTTCCTCCAACACGAAGTAACTGCCATGGTGTCACGCATTGCTGTCGTGGCAGATCAGACTTGGTGGGATGATTGGTAATGTTTCCATGCTTACCGATTGGATGGGGTAAAAAATTCCCTTGCTTGGCATACAATATGCCCGGCGTTTGGGCGTTCGTGGTGCAATAAGCTGCGATGCACCAACGCACCCCCCATCTACCCATAAATTGAGGAATTCATCATGTTAGAACTCGCCCTGCAACAAAGCATTGGTACCTTGCCGATTGGTAACGCCGACTATGCCGCCGTGCCCATCGATCCATCGCCAACCCTCGGGCAAACTGACAACGGTCAGCCCCCACCACCACCCAACAAGTAACTTTTATGGAGCCTTGTATGGCCAACAGAAACCTTACCCCAGTGGAATACCTTTTACGTGTTTGTGCTTTGCTAATCTTCTTGTGCGCAGAAAATCTCACCGCAAGGCCACTGCATTGGTTAGGGAACTTTTGGAATTACTATGGCTGCGCCATCCTATTTGCCATTGTGTTGGTTGTGGCATTTCGATGTCTGGGCAATTCACAGCTAATCCGTGACTTGCAAGAGATTTGTCTCTACGATGTATTCGTACAAATTTACGGTTTTTTTGCCGCGCCGGGCACGCAATACGGCTGGTATTTGATACTTGCCAATGCCGTCCTGCTCCTGAAGTTCCTCAGGCTTGCTTGGTTTGGCCGCAACCAGGCAGGTCAGTTGCAAGCTGGTTGGCCGGTATTTGGCATACTCGGCTACTTTGACAAGCACCGCCTTGTCGAAGAAACCGGTCTGCAGCAAAAAATTGGCATTTACTGCGCCTGTGCATTTACATTAGTTGTTGCGTACATTTTGAGTTTCTTTTTTAAACTGTTCCCGTTAGAAGCCCTTTGCGGCATGGCCCTTGTCGCCGTGCTTTGGTTCACCTGGCAAGCCGTGCGCGACATCGAAGCCAGCGAAGAAGGCCGAATAGCCGAGGCGCGCAAAAACGAAGCCTACACCGCTCGCCTGAAAGCCGACGCCTACATCAAGGAACGCAACGAAGACCTGTGCCATGCCGCCCACGATTTGCAGCGCCCCATGTACACCATGCGCGCCTTGTCCAATCAACTGCTGGACAGCCACGATCTTACCCACATCCACGCCATCGCCACCCGCTACCAGCACGGCATTGAAGAACTGCACGACCGCTTGAACGACATTATTGCCATGGCGCGCATCACCACCGAAACCATGTCGCCCACTTCGGAAGTGGTGGACATGGGCCGCATGGCGCGTCATCTGGAACGCACCATTGACCCCATTGGCCGCGCCAAAGGCATACCGTTTTATGTGGACGATGCCGTTTGCAAGGTGGTCACCAACGCGTGGCTGCTGGAACGGCTGATTTCCAATCTGGTGATTAACGCCATCGCCCACGGCAACAGCAAAACCCGCGTGCGGCTGTGGATACGCACCAGCCCCACCCGCTGCCATATCCGGATCTGGGATTTAGGCCCCGGCATGTTTGGTGCCGATGGCCCGGATCGCGCTGCCAATTTCACCAATCTGGTCAACCGCATCGCCACCAACCAGCGCACCCATTACGACAACGGTTTGAATGTATTGGGCGGGCATGGCCTGGGTTTGCGCAGTGTGCAGCGCATTTGCAACACCCTGCAGATTCGCATGACGCTGGTCTCCAAACCACGCAAGGGCACCATGTACCGCTTCTCCCTGGCTTTGGCAAATCCAGACGAAATTGCCGCCAAACTGCTACCTGCAGACGTGCCCGTGCCGCTGCCGGAAACCTGATTCAACCTTCCCGCCAGGACGGGCAGGGCGTGCGCCTTGTTACAATTTTTACCGAAAGAAAAAATCACATCGCCATTTCTCCGCATTTTTCAGCGCGCAAGCCAGAAAACCGTGCAAAAGCCAGCCTGAAAACACACCGCCAATAAAAATCCACCGGTTTCAGCGCAAAACCAGACCTTTCAGGCGCAGCGTGCGATGGCTAACTATCAGGCAAATCATTACCTGTGCCTGGTAACAATTTATCCCCTTTTCTGCGCTGCCCGCTCTCAAGCCATTGCAGTGCTGACCCCATCCGGCCCACAGCAAAGTGGGAAAGCCTTATCCCTTCCAGAAGGCCGCATCACCCGCTAAGCTTGTGCCACTTTGTGTTACACACCCCTCACAACCCAAGCCCAAGCCAACCATGAGCCAAGCACCCGAACCTGTTCCGCCATTGTTCAAGCAAGCATCTGCCAGAAAGACCGCATTGGGCAAGGTGGTGCAATGTAATCCACACCAGCCGGAAGCAGTACCGGGAGGGGATGGCCGGATGGGCGTGGTACTGGTCAGCCAGATGGTGGACGATTCGGTCTACGTCATGCCAGCGCCGGAGCGTCGCCGCCAGTGGCGCGGTGCAAGATCTGTCGGTCAGCCGGTGCAAGATGGCGACGTGGTATTGCCTGCCCGTGCCAATGCCCACAGCCCGGTGGCAACGGTGATGCTGCCACTGGCCGGGCATAACCAGGCCAACGGAGAATACGCCTTCTCGTATTGTCAGGCACCGCCCGGCTACCTGGTGCTGCGCCCCGACCCGGCGCGCCTGCTTGGCGCGTTTCTGGCGCATTGCCTGCGGCTAACCGACTGGCCGGGCTGGCGCACCCGGCACCAGTCGATACTGGCTGCGTTGCGCCTGCAAAAGCTGGTCTTGCCACCGCTGGCAGTGCAGCGCGCCTGGGTGACAGCACTGGAACAAGCGCAGCAGCAACTGACACAAGCCAGCCAAGCGCTCGATGCCTGTGATCAGGAACGGCGACAAGCCTACACCCGCTATTTTGGTTCCACCTTAAGCTTGCGCGGGCGCTGGCCCCAAGCCCGCCTGGGCGAACTGGTGCCGCAGATACTGCACGGTCAGGCCCGGCACAGCGCGCCGGGTCAACACGGGCCATGGCGCGTGCTGACACC
>JBDLSU010000680.1:0-5681 GCA_039799405.1 Pseudomonadota bacterium
ATGTTTTACCGGGCTTCTCCTGTTTGTTGCACGGCTTGTATGCACTTTGGTGCAACAGAAAAATGCTGCATTGCAATAATACCAGCGAAGCTTGTCGCTTTGGCTTGTTCCGGATTTCACGGCAAGCTGGCTGCAATAGGCCGTACAATACAGCTCCCTCATGATCCAAGTACCATGCGCACCCTATGAAAGATTTTTCCCTGTCGGCCCTGATCGCCGGGTTTATTACCGTGCTGGTTGGTTTTACCAGTTCTGCCATTATCGTATTCCAGGCCGCGCACGCACTCGGTGCCAGCGCCGCCGAAGCGGGTTCCTGGATGTGGGCGCTGGGGCTGGGTATGGGTTTGACCAGCATCGGCTTGTCCTTGCGCTACCGCACCCCGGTCGCTATCGCCTGGTCCACCCCGGGTGCCGCACTTTTGATTACCAGCGGCCATGGTATCAGCATGCCGGAAGCAATCGGTGCCTTTGTGGTAACGGGTGCGCTGATCATGCTGGTCGGGTTTACCGGCTGGTTTGAACGCGCCATGAAAAAACTGCCGATGGCACTGGCTTCGGCCATGCTGGCCGGGATTTTGCTGCGCTTCGGGCTGGACGTATTTGCCTCGATGAAAACCCAGTTTTTGATGATATTTCCGATGTTTGCGCTGTACTTGCCGCTGCGCCGTCATGCACCGCGTTATGCGGTATTGGGTGCGCTTGTGCTGGGCTGCACCATTGCCTGGAGCCAGGGCCAGTTGCATGCTCCGGCCATCAGTTTCACCCTGACCCAACCGGTCTGGATTACCCCGCAATTTGGCTGGCACAGCATTATCGGTGTGGCATTGCCGCTGTTTATTGTCACCATGGCGTCGCAAAACATGCCGGGCGTGGCAACTTTGCATGCGTCCGGCTATCACCCGCCGATTTCGCCACTGATCGGCTGGACTGGTGCCGCCACCTTGCTGCTGGCCCCGTTCGGTGCCTATGCGCTGAATCTGGCGGCCATTACCGCCGCCATTTGCATGGGGCGCGAAGCACATGAAGATCCGGCCAAACGGTATATGGCGGCGGTATCTGCCGGGGCAATTTATTGCCTGATCGGCTTGTTCGGTGCCACGGTCGCCACGGTGTTTGCGGCCTTTCCGCGCGAACTGGTGGCGGCGATTGCCGGATTGGCCCTGCTCGGCACCATCGGCAATGGCCTGAGCATGGCGCTGCAGGACGAAAGCCAGCGCGAAAGTGCGTTGATTACGTTTTTGGTCACCGCGTCCGGCTTGAGCCTGTTTGGCATCGGTGCGGCATTCTGGGGCTTGCTGGCAGGTGGCGCTGCGTTGATGGTGTTCAAACGGCGCGAATCCGTGACATAATCATTCACCACAAACGACAATTCATTTTAATAAAGGAATCATCATGAGCCTGGCAGGAAAAACCATCTTCATTTCCGGCGGTAGTCGTGGCATTGGTCTGGCTATCGCGTTGCGTGCAGCGCGTGACGGTGCCAACATCGCCATCGCCGCCAAAACCGCTGACGCCAATCCACGGCTGGAAGGCACGATTCATACTGCTGCGGCTGCCATCGAAGCGGCTGGCGGCAAAGCGTTGCCGCTGCTGGTGGATATTCGCGATGAAAACCGGGTGCAAGAAGCGGTGGCCGAAACTGTGGCGCATTTTGGTGGTATCGATATCCTGATCAATAACGCCAGCGCCATCCGCCTGACCGGCACCCTTGATACGCCTGTCAAGCGCTACGATCTGATCCACGGCGTCAATGGTCGCGGCACCTTTGTCTGTTCACAAGCCTGTCTGCCGCATCTGCTGAAAGCCGCCAATCCGCATATTTTAACCATGTCGCCACCGCTGGTGGCCGACGCCAAATGGTTTGCCAACTGGCCCGCCTATGCCGTCGCCAAATATACGATGAGCTTGTACACCATGGCGATGGCGGCAGAATTTAAAGAGCGCGGCGTGGCAATCAATTCGCTGTGGCCGCGCACCTCGATTGCCACCGCTGCCGTGGCGAATGAAATCGGCGGTGCCGCCATGATGGCGGCCTCGCGCAAGCCGGAAATTATGGCCGATGCTGCCTATTGGATTTTGACCCAGCCCGCGCGCGAATGGACTGGCCGTTTCTTTATTGATGATGAAGTGTTGATGGCCGCCGGGGTGCGCGATTTTGCGCAATATGATGTGCAAGCCGGTGCCAGCTTGCAGGCGGATTTCTTTGTCGAAGCGATGCCGGGCATGTTGCCATCGGCACCGCCTTCGCCCTGAAATAATGGCGGTCAGCCGCAATAGTCAAGCCAAATAATCTGCTTTAACCAAGCCCCCCAGGCAGCCCTGCAGCCACCATCATCAGGCGGTGGTATTGATATTGGTTCCCACCGAAGCGCGTGCCGTAAAGCGCGCTTCTTCCTGTTGCCGCACTTCCTGACGCTGCGCCACCTGTTGCTGACGCTCCGCATTATCGGCCCGTTCCACCCTTTGCCCGGTATCACGCTGTGCCGTCTGACGCACTTCGTTCTGCCCCTCAACCCGGCGCACCTCAGCCTGCCGTGGTGCTTCACGCGCCTGCTGGGTTTGCTGGGCATTAACTTGCAACTGCCGCCCCCGCTCCAGCGAAACATTGGCCTCCTCATTATTTACCTGCCGGGTTTGTTGAACTCTCTGGAATTGCTCTTGCGCTGGTGCCTGGGCGGCTTGCGCGATTTGCTGTTGATCTTGCGCCGCACGACGATTTTGCTGGGTACGCTGGGTTTGTTGGGTTTCTTGCACACGCTGGGTGTCTTGCAATCTGGTCTCACGCTTGGCTTGCTGGGCCGCGCCACTTTGCAATTCACGCAAGGTTTGCTGCGAACTGCTTGGCTCACCTTGCCGTACTGAACGTCGCACGGCTTCCTGAACCGCGCTGGACGACGATGATGAAACTGGGGTAATAGGCATCACAACCTCCTGCTATGGACAAATGCTCGGCGTACATTATAGTACTGTTCCATTCACTTTAGGAATTTGCCGTTCAAAGTCAAGGGGCAAGTCCAAATATAGCGGGTTGGCGCAATGTGCCGCGCCGACCGTGGAGGGATTGCTTTGGCGAACGATGCAACGCTCCCGACACAGAACGCTGGCTGGCTGGTAAGAAATACGTTGTAAGCAATCCGCACTGTTACCTGGCGCTTTTGCAAAAAACCGGATTTGCCTTGACGATATTGTCACGATAGCATAACTTCAACATGCTCAACCCACCTCATTTTGGAGTTTTTCAACAAGGAGTGCCAAATGCCCCGCCTCACGAATAGCTCGACTGTTATGCTTTGCTGTGCCGCACTGGCCTTGCCTTCCGGCATTGCCCAGGCAGCACCAGCTACCCTGTCCAAAGATGCACTCACCGCGCTGGAACAACGCTTGATGCAGTTTCCCGGCCAACTGCGCTCGCATGCGAGCAATCCCGATCAGGTCAGCGACAACCCGGCCAAAGATGAACAAACCTTCAGCCTGTTTATCCGCTATACCGAAGGCACGATTTTCAACCCCGGTACGCGCAGTTTCGACAAAGTGAAATTACGCGCCTATCAACAAATGACTGACAAAGGCTGGGACGCACGGTTTGCAGGTGCCGCCAAATTTGCAGCGCCGCCCGTAGTGACTGCACCGGGCAAAACCTTGCGCTATAAGCTGTATAACCAGTTACCTGAACAAATTAAACCCGGCGCGCCAACGCCACAAGTGCCCTCTGTCACCTGCCCTGAAACCGCCATGAACAAGCCAGCGGCTGAAGGCTGTTTTAATATCACCAATTTGCATTCTCACGGCTTGTGGATTTCCCCGACTGGCAATAGCGACAATGTTTTGCTGTCGCTCTACCCTTCGGTCAATTTTGAATATGAATACAACCTGCCGCTCGATCATCCGGCTGGCACCTTCTGGTATCACCCGCATGTCCACGGCAGCACCGCCATGCAGGTGGCCAGCGGCATGACCGGAGCGCTGGTGGTGTATGGCACGCGCGCACCGACCGAAAAACGCAATGGCGACCTCGACACCCTGTTGAAAAAATTTGAACCCAAAGCGCGTGGCAATGAGGGGGCCAGCGTGCAAGAGATATTGATGTTCCAGCAGATTCCATATGGCTGCAAATCGACCGATGAGGCCACATTAGGCAACTATGGCCCGTTTTGCAAGCCGGGGCAAACCGGGGTCGTGGAAAATTTTCAGCAAGTTGGGCCACCGACTGCATGGAACACGTCGCAGCGCTATACCTCGATCAATGGCTCGGTACAACCGTATTTCAAAATGCGCAGCAAACAGGTGGTTCGCTGGCGTTTGATTGACGCTGCGTTTCAATCGACGATTAATCTGGTCATCAGCAAGGTCAAAGATGAAACCGCCTTCAATAAACTATTGACCCTGCCCGATAGCGAAATCCCGCCAGGCACCCTGGCACAAGCCTGTGGTGGCAATGTGATTACCCAGTTTGAAGTCGCCAGTGATGGTTTGACCCATGGGCAAATCATCGCCAAGAACAACAATTTACTCGGGCCGGGGTATCGCAGTGATATTTTGTTTTCCTTGCCCGAAAGCGGCCATTATTGCGTCTTCGACAGCGGCAGCAACAACGAGTTGACCAACACCAGCAAGCGGCAAAGCTTGTTAGCCGTGGTGCGTGCGGCGCACAACCCGATTGGCACGGAAGGCAACAGCCAGGAAGCGCAAACCCGGTTTTTGCAAGAGAACTTGCTGGCAGCGGCCAATTATGCCGATAAGAAGGTGCAAGAACAGGTACGCAAGGATTTGCTCGATGGCCTGAAATTAAGCAAATTCGTGCCGCACAAATCCATCACCGATGTCGAAGTTGCCGCTTCCAACAAAAAGTTTGATCAAGGTGCCATTCCGATCGAATTTGCCTTTGGTGGCACGGCCCCGAATACCACCTTCCTGATCAATAACAAGGAATATGATCCGGCCGTGGTCAACCAGAAATTAATCCTCGGCGCTGCCCAGGAATGGAATTTGACCGCAGCGGCGGGCACTCACCCGTTCCACATTCACGTCAACCCATTCCAGATTATCAGCATTACCAACAAAAATGGCTCGCCTCTGTCGGCCGAGCAGTCGGCGCTGATCAATACCTGGCGTGATACCTTGCTGGTCTCAAATACAGTCAACATCAAAGTACGTACCCGCTATGAGCGCTATATCGGCAAATATGTATTGCACTGCCATATTCTGGAACATGAAGACCAGGGCATGATGCAAAATGTTGAAGTGTATCTGCCAGATACCAATGGCAAAATACCGACGGGTGGGCATAGCCATTAAACTTACCGTGCTGTATTGAACAGGGCATGTGGGTAAATACACGGCCGATGCCAGGCTTTGGCATCGGCCGTGTTTTGAAATCTCTATGGCCGGTTTGCAACATAAGTCCTTATATACGCTTGGCAACACGTCAGGCGAGCCGCTTGGACTCAGCGATGGTATGCCATCCAGACCTTTTCGCCGTTTCCTGCGAACTTGATTTTCACTTGCATTCAATTTTCCAAGCCGATCAAGCCAGCGATTCCAGCACATTGTGCATACGTTGCAGTGCTTTGGCGGGCAGAATTGCCAACAGCGGTGACGGCACCTGCACCGATTAAACCAAAGACGGGCGATGGCAGAGCTGCATAATTCGGGCGCTCTCAGTTGGGCCAGCAAACTGTCTT
>JBDLSU010000681.1:0-2667 GCA_039799405.1 Pseudomonadota bacterium
GGGGGAAACCCAGATGGCGTGCCAGATACGATTGTTCGTAATAGGTTTCGTTATACGGCCCCGGCGTCAGCAGCACCATCAGCGGTGGTTCGGACGGTTGTAACGGCGTGCCAGGCCCGGCGCACTGACGGCCCCAATAGTCGAGACTGTCGCGCAGGGTGGCGAAGAAGGCGTCCAGATCCTTGATTTTGAGTTCGCGGAACAAATCGGGGAAGGCGCGCGAAATAATCTGGCGGTTTTCCAGCGCGTAGGCGGCCCCCGAGGGAGCCTGGGTGCGGTCGGTGACGACTTGCCAGCGCCCGTCCGGCCCGCGCGCCAGATCGGCGGCATAAGTGTGCAGGGCAATGCCGTCGCGCGGGGCGATGCCGTGGCAGGGACGCAGGAAGCCGCCGTTACCATAAATCAATCCGGCGGGCAGCAATCCTTCGCTCATCAACTGTTGTTCGCCATACACATCGATCAGGATTTTATTCAGCAGGCTGACCCGCTGGATCACTGCCTGTTCGATTTGTTGCCATTCATCGCGCGCAATGATGAAGGGCAACACATCCAGACTCCAGGGCCGTTGCGAGCCACGCGGGTCGGCGTACACATGATAGGTAACGCCGTTTTCACGCACCTGGCGTTGCACCGTATTGATGCGTTGACGCACCACTTCGGGCGGTTCTTGGGCCAGTTGCTGAAATAGCGGGTACCAGTGTGGCCGAACCTGACCCTGGCTATCGAGCATTTCATCGTAGCGCAACGGGTCATTCGGGTAGCCGGACAGCAAGGCCTGCGGCATGGTGGCTCCTTATGGCTGCCAGCGCAAATCCAGAGTCATCGGGAAATGCGGGTTAATCGGTTCGCTAAATACACTCATCGGTCCCGGTGTATGCCCATGCGACCAGAAGCGGGCAAAGCGGCGTGCTTCGGCTTCATTGGCATTGACCGGGAAACTGTCATAGCTGCGGCCACCGGGGTGCGCTACATGATAGGTGCAGCCTCCGATGGCACGCTGGTTCCAGTTGTCGATGATATCGAATGTCAGGGGGCCATGGCAAGCAATTGTCGGATGTAGCGCTGACCAGGGGTTCCAGGCGCGGAAGCGTACCGCTGCCACATACTCGCCCGCCACCCCGGTCGGGTGCAGCGGCAGCATGCGGCCATTGCAACTGATGGTATGGCGGGTATCGGTCAGGCCGCGCACCCGCAACTGCATCCGCTCCACCGACGAATCGACATAGCGCGCCGTGCCCTGGCTCGACATTTCTTCGCCCAGCACATGCCACGGTTCAATCGCCTGGCGCAATTCCAGCTCAATCCCTTCATAACTGACGGTGCCATAGCGCGGGAAGCGGAATTCGATGAAGGGATCAAACCAGCGCGTTTCCAGTTGATAGCCATGGCGGCGCAGATAGCGCACCACTTCGTAAATATCCTGTTGCACAAATTGCGGCAACATCCATTTGTCGTGCAAGCTGGTGCCCCAGTGTACCAGTTGCTCGCGATACGGTTCGCGCCAGAAATGCGCCACCAGCGAGCGCAGCAACAGGTTTTGCACCAGACTCATGCGTGCATGCGGTGGCATTTCAAAGCCACGGAATTCGACCAGACCGAGCCGTCCGGTCGGGCCATCGGGTGAATACAGTTTGTCGATGGAAAATTCGGTACGGTGGGTGTTGCCGGTCAAATCGACCAGCAAATGGCGCAGCATGCGGTCCACCAGCCACGGTTTGTGGTTTTCTTGCCCGGGCGGGAATACCGCTTCCATTTGCTGGAAGGCGATTTCGAGTTCGTACAGGCTGTCGTCGCGCGCTTCATCCACCCGTGGGGCCTGACTGGTCGGGCCGATAAAGGTGCCGGAAAACAGATACGACAGGGACGGGTGGTTTTGCCAGAACGCCAAAAAGCTGCGCAGCAGATCGGGACGGCGCAGCCACGGGCTATCGGCCGGGGTGGCCGCGCCCAGGGTGGCATGGTTGCCGCCGCCGGTGCCGGTATGACGCCCATCGAGCATGAATTTTTCGGTGCCAAGCCGGGTCAGGCGCGCTTCTTCGTACAGCACGGTGGTGTTATGCACCAGTTCATGCCAACTGGCGGCGGGCTGTACATTGACTTCGATCACACCCGGGTCGGGCGTGACATTGAAGGAGCGCATGCGGCTGTCACGCGGCGGTGGGTAGCCTTCCAGCCACAAGCGCATATTCAGTTCGGCCGCAGTGGCTTCGATCTGGCTGACCAGGTGCAAATAGTCTTCCAGCCGTTTGATCGGTGGCATAAATACATGCAGGCGACCGCCACGGGTTTCAAAGCACAGCGCGGTATGAATAATGCCGGTGGTTTGTGCGTGGGGCGCTTTGGCGGCCAGGCCATCCTGCGGGGCCAGTTGCGGCGTGCCCGGGTTAGCGCCAGCCCGGGTGGCAAAGCCATTCGGCGGCAGTTTGGCCTGACTGGCTTTGGCACCGGGCGTAACCGGATGGGGTGGAAGCGCGCCTTTGTCGGCATACGGGTCGAGGTCAAAGCCGGGTTGCCGCACTTCCCACGGCAAGGAACTTAAAGGCAGGCGCAAACCCATGGGCGAATCGCCTTCGAGCAAAAACAAATGTTCGCGCCGCAGTGGCCAGGCTCCGCTTTGCCATTGGCTCGGGCTGCCCGCCGGGTGGTATTCCGACAGGGCTTGCAGCG
>JBDLSU010000682.1:0-3084 GCA_039799405.1 Pseudomonadota bacterium
GCTATAAAGTTTCAATCCTCGCCCACGCCGAAGCGTGGGCGTCACCGGGGTGTCGGCGCGCAACAGGGGCGCATGCCAATGTTTCAATCCTCGCCCACGCCGAAGCGTGGGCGTCACTCGACCCAGATTTGGTGCTGCGCGTGATGCGACAAGTTTCAATCCTCGCCCACGCCGAAGCGTGGGCGTCACAAGCGCTTTTCGTGCTCGCGGTGATTGCGGTCGTGTTTCAATCCTCGCCCACGCCGAAGCGTGGGCGTCACGCCTGGCAGAGCGCCAGGCCGGTGCCAAAACGCTGTTTCAATCCTCGCCCACGCCGAAGCGTGGTCGTCACAGTACAAATTCGGTGCCGCCACGGAAGACAGAATGTTTCAATCCTCGCCCACGCCGAAGCGTGGTCGTCACTCAGATACGCTAACCGTTGTTGGCTCTGACGCTTGTTTCAATCCTCGCCCACGCCGAAGCGTGGTCGTCACTTGCATCCGACCTGCTGACCGAGGCCGGGATAAGAGTTTCAATCCTCGCCCACGCCGAAGCGTGGTCGTCACAGTTCGCGCGTAAATGCCTGCCACACCAATGTTTTCAGCCCGCCTTGCGCGAACCTCGCACGAACCTGGGGTGTAGCACGCCATATTGATTTGCCTCGACCTTCCTTTTTCAATAAAATCAATCACTTACATAAATCGCGAACCGCCATGGGAATGCGCCTGCACTTGGGGTTCGCGCTGCAACGGGTAAAACTATATCACCAGCGGCGCTTCAAAATCGGTGGCGCGGAAGGTGCCGTGTTCTTTTACTTCAAAACCGCGCGCGGCGGGAATGCGGTAGAGCCGGATGTTGTCCAGGCTTA
The DNA here is from genome assembly GCA_039799405.1 of Pseudomonadota bacterium. GTDB lineage: Bacteria > Pseudomonadota > Gammaproteobacteria > Burkholderiales > Burkholderiaceae_D > CAMBDR01. The sequence continues at coordinate 848 of JBDLSU010000682.1, forward strand.
AATCCACTTCGGCCAACAAGCGCCGTTCCAGTTCTTCAAACCCGGCCAGATCGACCTGGCATTCAAACACCGAATATTGCACCCGTTGGCCCACGCTTTCGCAGACTTTGGCGACACGTCGCAAGCGGCGGCGGCCTTCGCGGGTTTCGGTGTTTACGTCGTAGGTAACGATGGTCAGCATGGGGACTCACTTGTTTAAAAATGGCAGATACGCTTCCACTTCACCGCGCACCACGCGCGCCAGCAAGCGCGCTTGCAGCATCGGCAGCAGGCCGATGGCGACCTGGGTTTCCAGCATCGGGTGCAGCAGGGTTTCTTTTTTGCGCTCCTGGTACGCCACCACCACATTGCGCCTGGCATCGCCTTCCAGCAGCACCGCGCCGCCTTCACGATCGACAAAATCGCTGGCTTTGACTTGCCCACGGTTAATCAGCGTCAGCGCCAAGCGGTCGGCCACGGTGGCGCGGAATTCTTCCATTACATCCAGCGCCAGCGCCGCCCGGCCCGGGCGCACCGCGTGCAGAAAGCCTTGTTGCGGATCCAGCCCCACCGTTTCCAGCGCGGAGCGGCAGTCGTTCATTAGCATGCTGTACAGAAACGACAGCAGCGCATTGACCCGGTCGCGCGGTGGGCGGCGGCTGCGGCCATCGAAGTAAAAATCCTGCCGCGCTTCAGGCCGGATCAGGTGATTGAAACGGGCAAAATACTGGCGCGCCGCTTCCCCTTCTATGCCGCGCAACTGGTCCAGATTTTGCACCTCGGCCAGCGCGCGCAAGCTGGCGGCCAAATCCAGCGCGCCACGGCTTAAATCTGCTTCTTCGGCATCGATTTTGGCTTCACGCGCACCGCGCAGCAGCACCGAACGGGCATTTTTGATTTTGCCCGCCACCATGGTTTTGGCCAACTCCAGCGCAAAGCCGCCATCGTCAGCACGGCGGAACTGGGCCTGGCGCAGCAGGATATTGCCGCTGGTTTCGCCTTCCAGCCGCGCCTTGAAGCGGCCATTGGCGTCCAGCAGCACCAGCGCTTTGCCGTCTTCCGCCAGCCGGTGCATTAAACCGGGCGAGAGCATGGTGTGGCCGAAGCAGACCACGCTGCTTAAATGATGCAGCGGCACTTGCAAACGCTTTTCGCGTTCGACTTCGATGCGGATGGTATCGTTTTCCAATTTAAGATACGCATCCGGCACCGTTACGTACAGGGTGTTTAACAGGGTTTGCATCAATCATCCACGGAAAATAATTGGGCGCGCAGGGTGCGCAATTTGCTCTGGCCGGACAGCATTTCCGGCTGGCATAAATCGATCAGCGAACAATGGCGGCAGCGTTCGTCCCAGTTGGGCGCGGGCAGGGTGCCCGCTTGCAGCATGCGCCGCACCGCAGCGATGGTGTCGAGCGTGGCGGCGCGCAAAGCGTCATCGATCACCACTTCGCGCCGCCGCTTGGACGACGCATGAAAAATCGCCCCCAGCGGCACCGCCTGGCCGAACATTTCTTCCAGACACAGCGCCTGCGCGCAAAGCTGGATATTGTCATGCAACTTGTCGCGCTTGGTGCCGTGTTTGTATTCCACCGGGTAGGGCTGGCCGCCGGGCAAGAATTCGACGATATCGCATTTGCCGATCAAGCCATGGCGCTCGCTCCACACCGGCAAAGCACGCTCGGCCCGCACCCCGGCGCGGCTGGTCTGGTAGCCGGGCGTATCCACGGTAGCATGCACCGCCTGCCCGCGCAGGGTGTAGACGTTTTCAGAAAACGCTTGCTCGATGTGGATGAGCGCGCATTGACGCGGGCAGTAGGTGTAGTGCTGCAGCGCGGAGAGCATGATGGGCTCGGGTGGGTCGGGAGTGTGGAGGGTGCCTGGTTCGCTCATCATGCGCTTTCTGCGGGTTTATACAAATTGATGCAGGGTGATGCCGGCGGGCAGATCGTTGGCATTGATGCTGACATCGTAATCGCTGAAGTTGCGCGGCAGGGTGCCTGCCACCTTGAGCTTGGCGCTGACCCGTTCAAACAGCTTGTGCGCATGGGCGTTGCCGAGTTCCGATTCATGCTCAAACACATACAAGCCACGGGTGATCATTTCGCCACGGGCGGCAGAACGGTCGTGTTCAAACATCTGGCCCAGGGCTTGCCACAGCAGCGTCAAATCATCATCCGAAAAGCCGGTTTGTTTGGCTAAAAACGCCGAGACAAAACCATGCGCCATATACAAGCCGTAAGGCACGGTGTTTTTGC
>JBDLSU010000683.1:0-4543 GCA_039799405.1 Pseudomonadota bacterium
ACACCCCAGAAATAGCCGTTTTTGTAGCCGCTGATATGCCACACCGTCTGATCCACCAGCCAACTCAGTAAATTGTCTTCCGGATCAAGCTGCAGCGCAGGCAAATCCGGCGTGCGTACATACCAGTAAGTATCTGTCAGCCAGGCCCATTGGGCGCGGGTATCGCTCACATCCGTTGCATCACTCATCTTGCTTCTCCATTAACAAGCCGCGCCGTCTGACGCCAGCATTCATCACTTGGTTACCAAACAACACAAACTACCACCAGCCTGATTGTAGGCGGATTGATCGCCGCTGACACGCGTTTTCAAACTTTGCTACGGTAGCAAAGCCATCTTTGCGTTGCCACCACAATGTAAAACACAGCGCCAGCACGGTTGCGGCAGATCGCTTACAATCGCCCAAGCTTAACCCCGGAATAAAACCACATCATGAAAACTTTCCTCTCCAACCTGTCGTCCAGGCTATTCATCACCACCGCCCTCAGCGCCAGCGCCCTGTACCCGGCCCACGCCGCCGAAAAACCGGCTGCGGCTACCACCGCCGTTACCTCTGTCGCCAGTGTCGATTTACAACGCTACCTGGGCACCTGGAACGAAGCCGCGCGCCTGCCGATGTGGTTCCAGCGCCAATGCATCAGCGATGTAACCGCACAATACGGCTTGCTGGAAAATGGCAAAATCAGCGTCCTTAACCGCTGCCGCACCAAAGACGGCAGCTTCGACCAGGCCGAAGGCAAAGCCAGCGTGGTCGAAAACAGCAGCAATGCGCGCCTGAAGGTGAGCTTTTTCTGGCCGTTTTCCGGTGATTATTGGGTGATTGGGCTGGACCCGGAATACCGCTGGGCGGTAGTGGGTGAACCAAAACGCAAATACCTGTGGATTTTGTCGCGCACCAGCCCGATGGCGGCCAGTGATCTGGCAGCGGCCAAGCAAATTGCCGTGGCACAGGGCTATGACTTGAGTACGCTGGTGGTGAATGGTGAGGCAAAAGCGGCGGCAAATTAATTGAACGCAAACTGATTCAGCTACAATCACACGCAAACCCCTGCTCATCAACATCAGACCCTGACATTGGCCATTACCATGATCAATCCCACGACCTTGTTTCCGGATGCCACAGCAGAACTGTTGCAAACACTGGAAGATGCCCCCAAAACGCTGATGGGGGTCAATAGTGTGATCGACTTTCGCGACGCGCTGAAGGTCGATGATCCGCGTTATGTTGAAACCGCCAAGGCGCGCGCCGACCGATTTGAAAAACAGTTCTTCCGCACCTTTGGCTACGACAAAATCAGCAGCAATTTTGAGCCGCCACAAAGTGGCAAGCATGTGCTGTTTTTCGGCCATATTGGTTGTGGCAAAAGTACCGAACTAGCGCGCCTGAGCCGCGAATTGCATCACCCGCAGCGCTACTGGGTCGTCAATGTCGATCTGCTGGCCTTGCTTGATCCGCATAACGTCAATTATTGCGATGTGTGGCTGGCGGTAGCACAAAAACTGACGCAGCAACTGGATCAGGATGGCGTCAAGATTGAATCCATCGTGCTCAAACGCCTGGAAAACTGGTTCACCGAGCAGGTATTAAGCAATGAACAGGTTAAGGATTTTTCTGCTGAAATAAAAGCAGGTGCCGAAGTGGGCAGCGGCATCCCATTATTAGGTAAATTATTCGCCAGCTTTACCGCCGCCATCAAAACCGGTAGCACCCACCGGGAAATCTTGCGCACGGTGGTGAAAAATACCTACGGCGAATTTATTAACGCGCTCAATCAACTGTTTGCGGCAGTCGTGGCAAGCATCAATGCGGCGGGCAAGGGCAAGCAATTACTGATCGTCATCGATGGTGCAGATCGTTTCCGGCAAGACGACTGGAAAAAGTTTTTTGTCGATGAAGGCAATCAACTGACGCAGGCATCGTGCGTGGTGGTCTACACCGCACCGATGGCTTTGAAATCCAGTGGTGACCGACTGGATAACTTCACCTCGTTGGTGTTGCCGATGGTGAAGTTACATGAATTCGACACCGATGCAAAACGCCCGGAAGCCTACAAGGCGATGCAGCAAATTCTGCTCAAACGCGCCCATTACAGCTTGTTTGATGACATTGCCACCATGGATAAACTGATCGATTATTCTGGTGGTCATCTGCGTGATGCCTTGCGTTTGCTGTCCTATGCCTGCATCGAAGCCGATGTAACACCACTGACAGCCGCAATAATCGATGCAGCAGCCAAGCAGCTTGCCGCTGATTACCGCGACCGACTGGAAACCGAAGAACAGTACAAACTGCTGGTGGAAATCGCCGCCGATCCCGAAAACGACAGCCGCAGCGCCATTATCACCAAGCTGGTGGAATCGGGTGCCTTGTTGGAATATAACAGCGGCAGTTGGCGACAACCGCACCCGGTGGTAAAACTGCTGCACGGCTACAAAAAAGCAGCGCTATCCCGGCTATCCCCACCATGAACCCGATGCAACTTGAGTTACAAGTCAATCAGGCTGCGGCAGACTTGAAACCGGAACAGTTTGCGCAATTTCGCCGTCTGGCACGGGCGCTGGCCGCGCATGAGAAGCGCTGGGGCTTGTTTTTGCTGAAATACGAACATACCGATGATCGGCGCATGGTTGCCGATGCCATCACCAAGCTGATACCACGCAATACCTGTCTGGTGGTATCCGCAGCGGCACACCCGGACTGGCCCGCCCTGGAGCAGGCGATCTGTGGAGCAGCGCAGCGCGCCGATGTGGTGCAACTGATGGAGCTGGATGCCTGGCTAGATACCAGCGTGGAACCAGAGCGGGCCGAAGCACGCTTGCGCGCCTGGAATGTGCGGCGCGATGGGTTTGCTGCCGAGGTAGCGGTGCCGGTTATTTGCTGGCTCAGATCAGGTGCCTTAAAAACCTTCGCAATAACGGCCCCCGATCTTTGGTCGTGGCGGGCGGCGGTGCATGACTTCTCCGCAGCACCAGACTCTTCCAGTGAAAACATTGATGAGTTGATGGTGCCATTTACCGAGTCGATTGATAACCGCAGCCTGGCACAACGCACCCTACGCTTGCGGGAGATTCAACAATATTTGCAGGAACACCCTGCCCAGAATAAAAAGCAATTGGAGCTCGCCGGATTGTTGATTCTCGAAATGGCCGATATTCATATCGGAATAGGGGAGCTTGATGAAGCATTACAGCTTTGTCGAAACCAGGCATTGCCTGTTTTTTCAAAGCTCGGTGATGACCGCAACATCGCAAGTATCAAAGGCAGGATTGTTACGATTCTGCGGCGACGCGGTGAGTTTGCTGAAGCGCTGGAAATTACGAAAAATGAAATTATTCCAATTCTTAAAAAAACCGGAACTTTACATGACCTTGCTATTAGCATTGGCCAAATAGCAGAAATCCAGCAAGCACGAGGTGATTACCAGCTTGCCCTGACTACCCTCCGTGAAGAAGTGCTGCCTAATCTGGAGAAAGCAGGCGATACCCATGCTTACGCAACGACGCTAAGCAAAATTGCCGATGCATTGATGTTTCTTGGGGATTTCGATCAAGCATTGGAGGTTAATCGCAATCAAGCCTTACCACTTTTTGAAAAAATTGGCGCTATACGCGACCAAGCGACGATACTCGGTAAAATTGCAAGTATCTTTCAGATGCGCGGCGAACTCACCGAAGCACTTTTTCAGTACCGTGAAGTGCTGCCAATCTTTGAGAAATTGGGCGATGTGCACTCCCATGCTGTGGCATCAAGCAACATCGCCACCATTATGCATTTACGCGGCGAATCAGCCGAAGCGCTACGCCGCTACCGGGAAGCACTACCGGTCTTTGAAAAAACCGGCGACCAACGTGCGGTTGCTATTGTCCAGGAAAAAATCCAGGCCATTATCAATTCAGACGCAGCAGCAAATTAATATTCCCCAGCACGTCGAACCAATAAAGAAGCCATGCCCAATTGCAAGGTTTCGCCACCAACCATGCTATCCTGCGCGTCTTTTCAAACCGACCGCCCGATAGCACTCCATGCACCTGTTCAAATTCCTCACTTTTACCGCCATTACCTCCCTGGCCCTGTACGCCGCTACCAGCCAGGCCGCGCCACTGGTACCAAGCACTCCGCCACCAGCCTACGTACTGGAAAACACCGAAGTCCACAACATCCCGGCCCCCGGCCTGAAGCGCGATTACGATATCTTCGTCAGCCTGCCCGATTCCTACGCCAGCTCGAAAAAATCCTACCCGGTGCTGTTCGTCACTGATGCCAACTACGCCTTCCCGCTAATGCGCTCCATCAGCCGCCGCCTGCTCGGCCATGGCGGGCCGGTGCAGGAATTCATTTTGATCGGCCTGTCCTACGCCAAAGGGGACAACCCCACCGCCAGCCGCAACCGCGACTACACGCCAAGCGACATCATCGCCAAAAAACGCGCCGACAAAGCGCAGCAAGTCTACCAATACGGCCAAGCCGAAGCCTATCGCCACTATCTGGCGCAGCAAGTGCTGCCGTATGTAGCGCAGCACTTCCGGGCCGATATGCAAAACAC
>JBDLSU010000684.1:0-7509 GCA_039799405.1 Pseudomonadota bacterium
TTTCCCCTGTTGGTGGCATGGTGTTTTGCAGCGCGGTTTGGATTGAATTTTGCATCGAATTTTGAATTGGAATTGAGCCGGATTTTTTATGACAACTTTGCATATCAAAGGGACGTGTCCACATGATTGCCCGGATACCTGTGCGTTGCTGGTAACAGTGCAAGACGGGGTGGCCACTGCGGTGCGCGGTGACCCCGAGCATCCGCCCACGTCGGGCGTATTGTGCACCAAAGTGGCGCGTTATACCGAGCGCACCTACCACCCGGATCGCTTGCTCCATCCACTGCGCCGGGTCGGCAAAAAAGGTGAGGGCAAGTTTGAACGCATCTCATGGCAGGAAGCGCTGGAAACCATTGGCAGCCGCCTGTCCGAAATCCACCAGCGCGCACCGCAGGCGATTTTGCCCTACAGCTATGCGGGCACCATGGGGCTGGTGCAGGGCGATTCAATGTCGGCGCGCCTGTTCCACAAGCTGGGGGCGTCGCTGCTGGAGCGCACCATTTGCGCTTCCGCCGGGGGGGCAGGTTATCGCTACACCATCGGCGCGCGCATCGGCACCGAGCTGGAACAAATCGAACATTCCAAATTGATTTTGATCTGGGGCAGCAACCCTGTCGCGTCCAACTTGCATTTCTGGATGCGCGCCCAGGAAGCCAAGCGCGCTGGCGCGACCCTGATCGCAATCGATCCCTACCGCTCGTTGACGGCGCAAAAATGCCACCAGCATATAGCGATTTTACCCGGCACCGATGCCGCGCTGGCACTGGGCATGATGCATGTCTTGATCGGGGAAGACTGGATCGATCACGAATACGTGGCCGAATTTACCCTCGGCTTTGAGCAACTCAAAGAACGCGTCAAAGAATGGCCGCCGCAACGGGTGGCTGAAGTGTGCGGCATCAGCGTCGATGAAGTGGTCAATCTGGCGCGTCTGTACGGCGAAACCGCAATGCAGGGCTTGCCCGTCACCATCCGCGCCAACTATGGCATGCAACGCAGCCACGGCGGCGGCATGGCGGTGCGCAATATCGCTTGCTTGCCCGCGCTGGTCGGAGCCTGGCGCCATGCTGCGGGCGGCATCTTGTTTTCGACGTCCGATACCTTCCCGCGTGACTTTGCCGCCCTGCAACGGCCGGACCTGATGCCGCAGCAAAAACCGCGCACCATCAATATGAGTACCATCGGCGATGATTTGCTGCGTGAAGCCTCGCCCGAATTTGGCCCCAAAATTGAGGCGATTGTGGTCTATAACGCCAATCCGCTGGCGGTAGCGCCGGAATCGAACAAGGTGATGCAAGGCTTTGCCCGGGAAGACTTGTTTACCGTGGTGCTGGAACATTTTCAGACCGATACCGCCGATTATGCCGACATCGTGCTGCCCGCCACCACCCAGCTCGAACATACGGATGTGCATTTCGCCTACGGCCACACCTATATGATGGCGAACAATCCGGCCATCGCACCATTGGGTGAAGCCAAACCGAACAATGAAATTTTCCGGCTGATCGCCAAACAGATGGGTTTGCAAGACCCATGCTTTGAAGAAAGCGACGATCAAATTGCGGCCAAGGCGTTTGATAACGGCAATGTGCGGGCGATTCATTTTGACTGGGACAGTTTGAAGCGCAAGGGCTGGCAAAAATTGAATGCCCCGCTGGCACCGTTCGCCACCGGTAATTTTCCGACTCCATCGGGCAAATGCGAATTTTTTTGCGCACGCATGCAAGCCGACGGGCTCGACCCCTTGCCCACCTATATTGCACCGTATGAATCGGTCGCCAGCAATCCGGTGCTGGCCGCGCGTTACCCGCTGGCGATGATTTCGCCCCCCGCGCGTAATTTTTTGAACAGTACCTTTGTCAACGTCACCAGCTTGCGTGCGGTGGAAGGCGAACCGCATCTGGACATGCATCCGCATGATGCGGCCCAGCGCGGCATCCATGTTGGTGATATGGCACGGATTTACAATGATCGCGGTAGTTTTGTGGCAAAAGTGCGCATTACCACCGATGTTCGCCCTGGCTTGGTGGTAGGCTTGTCGATTTGGTGGAAAAAAATGGCAAGTGATGGCAAAAACGCCAATGAAGTGACCGGGCAGAAATTGACCGACATGGGTAATGCGCCGACTTTCTATGATGTATTGGTACAAGTTGCCAAGGCTTGATGGCCAGCGGGGCGTACTGTTTTTGCTGGCAACCAGAACGCCACAGTTTGGTTTGCTGTAGATGAGAGGGACATTTTGGTGATAACAGGCGCAGTAGCCGGAACCAGAAGCCACCGCCATGCCTGGTGGTGGCTGCGCTATTGTGGTTTGCTTTTGTGTTGCTGCTTTCCTCTGCTTGCCAATGCCATTGGTCTGGGTGAGGTACGGGTGCATTCCAGCCTGGGCCAGCCCTTGCGCCTGACGGTGCCGCTGCTGGGCGGGCAAGCCGATTCGGTGTTGCAAGTATGCGTCAAGGCGCGCTTGCTGACGCTTGATGGTACTTTTATTAGCGCCTTGCGGGTTACAGTGGAGCAGGGCCACACGCCGCAACTGGCTTTAAGCAGCCACCAGAATATTCAGGAGCCAGTGGTCATGCTGGCGCTGGAAGTGGCGTGCGAAGCCCATATCAGTCGTGACTACCAGGTTTTGCTGGATCCACCCGAAGGCCTGAACTTGCCAGCGACGCCGACGCGCGCAGCGGCGCACCCGGCCAATGCCAATGCCCCTGCCCCTGCCCCTGCCCATAACGCTGGGCCGGATCCTGCCAACAATCCGGTCAGTGCGGCAGCCACCACCAGTAGCGCCAGCAAGCGCAATCGGCGCACCCCCCCGGCTGGCACCACCGCATCCGCGCCTGCGGCAGGTGCCACGCCTACGCCGGATAATGCGGGCCTGACGCGCCGCCTGAGTCGCGAATCAGCGCGCCGGGGCCGCAATGTGCTCAAGCTCGATAGTGGTGACGCCAGTGCCAGCACCAACCAAGCAGCCAATAGCCTGGCGGGGCAGGGGCAGGCCGGTTTGCAATTGCAATTGAGCCGGCGGTTGGCCAATGACAACAGCGTGGTCGCTCATGCGGCCCAGGAAGTCTTTTCCGATACGGTGCGCCAGCAACAGAATCAGGCGGTGTTGATCGAAGTCGGGCGTGTTGAAATGAAGGCGATTCAACAGCAAATCTATCAAATGGAAGCCGAGTTGAAGCGCCTGAAACAGGCTGCACCAGTGCCGCTTGCCAACGCGCTGGAAGTCAGCAGCCCGGCTACCGCCCTGCAAGCCGAACGACAAACCCGGCACTGGTTGCTGGGGCTGGGTTTGATGTTGTTCTGTTGCTTGTTGGCGATTGCCTGGCTGCTGTGGCGCTTGTTGCAGTTGCGTAACAAGCAACAAAGCTTCAGTGCCGGGCTGGATTTGCCCAAAGCACCGGCACCGCTGGTGGCAAGCGTGGCGGCCCCTGCCCCGGCGGCGGCCCCTGCCAAAACTTCGTTATTGCGCAAAGTCTGGCAAAAGGCGGGTAACCAGAGCGAAGTCGCCCCCGCAGCAGCGCCTGAGGCCGTGACGGCGCAAGCGACAACCCCCACACCGAAGCCCCGGCCTGCACCTAAAGCTGCCCCGGCCAGTGCGCCGCGTCCGCCCCGGTCAGAACCGCGTGATGAGCCGCTCGAATTTACCCGGCCGCATTTTGGTGCTGCCGGTTTACCCGGCACGGTTGCTACTGTACCATCTGCGCCACCGGCGGCAAGTAGCGCGCCAGCGACACCTGCCGCGCCCGATAATAACGACATGTCATTTGATTTCGCCCTGGCCGAGCGGCTGGAGCAGGAAATTCGTGCCGAAGCCGAAATCAGCAAGCAATGGCATAGCGATAATGAGGCCGATGCCAGCGCCGATATCCCGGCCCCTTTATTACCACCGCTGCAATTTCGCACAACGATGGATTACGCCACCGAAACCGAAATCCCCAAGGTGGAAGAATTAAACGATGTGATGTATGAAGCCGAATTCTGGATGTCGCTCAACAAGATTGAAAACGCGATTCGCTTGCTGGAGCAATACACCATTTCAGATCACGGCACTTCGCCCTTGCCCTGGTTGTTTTTGTTCGACCTGTATTATAAAACCGGAGAAAACGAGCAATACATCAGCCTGCAACGCCAGTTTCAGCGTATTTTCAATGGCAGAATTCCGGATTGGGAAGATTACGATCAAGCCCAGCAAAGCATTGGCCTGGAAGCCATGGGTAGCCTGATGGCGCGGGTGGAAACGCTCTGGAGCACCGATGAAGTGATACCATTTTTGGAAAGTCTGTTGATGGATGATCGCGACGGCACCCGCGAAGGCTTTGAGCTGGGGGTATATCGCGATATTTTGTTCCTGTGCGATCTGGCCAAGGAAGTGCGCAAATCTGATAGCCTGGAAAAATTGTCGTCGGTATTTAATCTGGAACCGATGGAATAAGCCGCAAAACCGGGAGTGGTATGCGATTTGACGTTGATTTACACCGCCATACTTTGAAGCTGCCCAACCGGGTCGCAGGCCGCATCGCGCTGGAAATGAGCGTGGTCGAAGCCGGGCCAGCCAATGGTGATAAATATCTGGCCCCGACCATGGTGTTTATCCACGGTTTTGGCGGCCGTGCTGCCTATTGGGAATATCAGCTCGAACAATTCCAGCCCGATTATCGCGTCATTGCGCTTGATCTGCGTGGTCATGGCTATACCGACGCGCCAACCGAGGCCGAAGGCGCGCATTATGACGTGCCGGAACTGGTAGCCGACATCGAAGCAGCACTGCAGGCCTTGCGCGTGCCAGAGCAGTTTATTCTGGTGTGTCATTCCTTTGGTGGCGCGCTGGCCTCTTATTTCGTCAACAAGCACCCGCAGCGGGTATCGGCGCTGGTCATCATCGCGTCGGCGGTGCAGTTTCGCCTGCGTTTGCTGGGGCGCATGCTATTGCGCCTGCCGCCGCGGGTGCTCACCGCCCTGCGTGAGCTGATGCCCTGGATCGGCCTTAATTCGGCCAAAATGTATCCGCCTGCCCATGTGGTGTATTTGCAAAACCAGAATGCCTTGAGCGAGTGGGATGGCAGCGAGTATTTGCGCAATATCAAGGTGCCCAGCCTGGTCATACTTGGCCAGCGCGACATTTTGTTCTCGGAAGAATCGTATACCGAAGTTGCCAAGCTGATACCGGATGCAGAACAAGTGATCGTGCCGGTTTCCGCGCATCAGGTGATGGTGGAGCGGCCGGAAGCGGTCAATCGCAGTATCGAACGCTTCTTGGCGGCCCAGCTTGATCCGGTGGCGCTGGCTGAAACCCGCGCCCTGCAAAAAGCCACCAAGCGCCAGTTGCGCAAACAACTTGAAGCCGAGCGGCCCTGGGTCAAGTTTTATGACGCGCGCACCCCGTATCGCATCAAACTGCCCACCGTGGCCCTGCCGCGCCTGCTGGAAACCACGGCGCGGCGCTTTGGCAAAGTGCCAGCAGTGTCGTATTTTGGCAGCAAAATTACCTGGCGCGAACTCGACCGCCTGGCCAATCGCTTTGCCCATGGCCTGATCGCGCGCCATATCCAGCCCGGCGAGCGGGTCATGCTGGCCCTGCCGAATACGCCGCAATGGCTGATCGCGTATTTTGGTATTTTGAAAGCCGGTGCGGTGGCGGTGCTGGTCGATGCTACGCTGGACAGTACCACCTTATTGCAGCGCATTGCCAGTTCACAAGCGGTGATGCTGGTTTTGGGATCGCAACGCTACCCCGAGTTGCATCAAGTGTTGCGTGAAGATAGCAGGGCAGCACGCTTGCGGCGTGTGGTATTTGCCACCCTGATCGAGTATATGGGATGGCGTGAAAAGCTTAAATTTGTTGCATTGCACCATGTGCAGGATGGCCATTTGTTGCCCTGGTTCACCAAAGGCCAGCGTCATCATGACCGGCGCTTTTCACGCTTTAGTGATTTGATCCGCAACGCCCGCCTGTTTGCACCGGATGTGGCGCTTGAAGTCGATCAGGTGGCGGCACTGGTCTACACCTGGGGCACCACCGGTACCGCTTTGCCGGTGCCGCTGACGCATCGCCAACTGGCTGCCAATGCGCTGCAATTGCGCCACTGGCTGCCGGAATCACGCCCCGGTGACGAGCGTTTTCTGGCACAGCAACCGCTGTCTTCCGCCTATGGTTTAACCTCGCTGGTACACCTTGGCATGTATCTGGGTTCAACCCTGATTTTGTTGCCGGGGCAGGATTTGAGCCAGATTTTGCGTACCGTATGGCGTCAGCATCCGACCTTCTTTCCTACTACGCCGCGCATGGTACACCAGCTCACCCATGCCCCCGGGGTGCGTAATTTTGGCCTGGCCTCGATCCGGGTCTGTGCCGTCAGTGGCTCACCGCTGGCACGGGAAATTCGCGAAAAATTCGAGCGCATTACACGCGGCCGTCTGATCGAAGCCTATGGCCTGAGCGAAGCCTCGGCCGGGGTGCTGGCGATGCCACTGGCGGCGCGGCGTCAGCCCGGCGTGGTCGGCTTGCCCTTGCCCGATACCGAAATCAAGGTGCTGGATGTGCAAACCGGTGAAGCCGTCGGGTTTGACCAGATTGGCGAGCTGTGGATTCGTGGGCCACAGGTGTTTGGCGGCTACGATTTGCCACAAGGCTTGCCACCCGAGCAGGCGCAACGCATCGCGCGCATGAATGCGGAGCGGTTGCAGGATGGCTGGCTCGCCACCGGGGACATGGTGAGTGCCGACGAAGACGGTTTTTGTACCCTGATCGACCGCAAGAGCAATATGTTGATGCGCAGCGGCCACGCGGTGTTTCCGCGCCAGGTGGAAGAAGTGCTGTTTGAACACCCGGCGGTAGCGCTGGCGCGGGTGGTGGTAGAGCCCGACAGCGAGGGTATGATGCATTTGTGCGCGCATGTTATGCTGCACCACAGCATGAAAGTTCCGGTGGAAGAATTGTTCAAGTATTGCGCAAAGCGCTTGCATGCAAGCGCGCTGCCCGATAGCATCGTGATTGGTGATTTGTAGCTTTGGTAGTATATTGTTTCAGAATTGCTGATATCTTAATCACAAACAGGGTTGTACGGCGACGCCGGGTGGGTCTGGTCGTCTTCATGTACGGGATCGATTTTTTTGAAAACTGAAATAAGGAAACACAGATGGACAAGTTCTGGCTGAAGTCGTACCCCAAGGGCGTACCGGCTGAAATTGATTACACTCAATATCGTTCACTCGTCCATTTGCTGGAAGAGGCCTTTCAAAAATATGCCAGCCGCAATGCCTATGTGTGCATGGATAAATTCATGACCTATGCCGAGGTTGACCAATTATCGCGTCAGCTTGGGGCATGGTTACAAAGCAAGGGACTGAAAAAAGGCGCGCGCGTCGCGGTCATGATGCCCAATGTGCTGCAATATCCGGTCGCGATTGCGGCCATTTTGCGGGCGGGCTATACGGTCGTGAACGTCAATCCGCTGTACACCCCGCGTGAGCTGGAACATCAGCTCAATGACTCCGGTGCCGAAGTCA
>JBDLSU010000685.1:0-3275 GCA_039799405.1 Pseudomonadota bacterium
AAAACCACTTACAGTGGCGGCAGCGGCGGTGACAGTCTGACCTATAACGCGTCTGCGGTCAGTAAAGCGGTATCACTGGGTGCCGGTATCGACTCAATCGACATCAGCCACAGCACCAGTCTGACGGCCAGCATTGATGGCGGTGCCGATAGTGATCGGTTGACCATCTCATCTGACCTGTTAAGCCGTGTCACCACTGGCAGTGGGCGCAATTTGATCAGCAACTTTGAATCTCTGGTGGTGACGGGTGATCTGAGCGGGCAAACTATTGATCTGTCACGCGTTGGTACGATTCGCTCGCTGGATCTGACTGAAGGTGGTAGCGTGAACCTGACTCAGGTTGCCGACAGTACCGATATCGAATTGTTTAAGGCGGGTGGTGCCTACCATATCAGCAATAGTGCCTTCACCAAGGGCAGCAATGATAGCATCTCAATCAGCCTGAGCAACCGGGGCAATGAGGTGATCAATTATGCACCCCGGGGTGTTACGCTGCAAGACGTGGAAACCGCGTTTATCTTCGCACCATTTCCAAATAGTTCAGACGCCAATGGCAGCAACTTCAACATTCTGGATGTACGCGGCAATACGCTTGAGCGTATTTTCGTGCTCGGCTACAGTGGTCTGGAACTGCGTAGCGACAGCACCACCCTAACCAAGGTTGATTTTGACAACCCACGCAGCACGGGTGCCACGTTTACCGCCCCGGCCTTGACGCGGGAAGCAAGCATTATCGGGGTTGACAAAAGCAATGTGGTCAATACTTTCGATCTGAGTGCAGCCAAAGCCGTTATCACGTATACCGGGGGTGCCGGTAGCGATGTGATCAAAGTGAATGGTTTGCTCAATCAGGTCAACGTGGGTAGTAGCGGCCTTGATCATGTCACCATCAGCGCCGCAGGTGCCAATTCGATTGCCTATACCACCATCAGTAACGCCCATGCCGGGTTGACGCTGAGCTTGCCGGGTGCCATCAGCAGTTTTGCAGCTGACAAAATTGCCCCCGGCAATGCCACGGTTGCACTGACGCTGGCCAATGCTTTTGTGCAGCAAAGTGGCAATGCCAGCACACAGGCGGCAACAGGTTGGTTTCAGCTTGATGGCAATACCTGGATCGTGCAAAGCCGGCACGATGCCAGCGGCAGCAATAGCGGTTTCCTGAATGGCACCGATGTACTGGTCAAGCTGACGGGCCTGATCGACCTGAGCCATGCCCAAGTCACGGCCAACTACGATTTGTTACTGGCTTAGCTTCTGCCCTCAATCCAGTTTGCCATGCATCTTCATGACAAACTCACGCGCATGGTCAGCCAGGGCGGCATAGTTGGCCGGATCGGATTGGGCCAGGGCAAAAAACCGGGGCAGATACACCTTGGTCTGGCCCGGATAGGCATAGGCGGCGCGCTCAAACTGGGCCATGGCCTGGCGGGTTTGCCCGGCCTGGGCCAGCAAGGCGGCTTCGCGATATTC
Source organism: Pseudomonadota bacterium (assembly GCA_039799405.1). Lineage (GTDB taxonomy): Bacteria > Pseudomonadota > Gammaproteobacteria > Burkholderiales > Burkholderiaceae_D > CAMBDR01. The sequence goes on from JBDLSU010000685.1 coordinate 1,471, forward strand.
AATTTCTGCCACCGGGGCAAAATGACGCAAGCGCTGATTGAAGCGGATTTTTTCGCTGATATTCGCGCTCTCGGGCACAAATTCGGCGGGTGCGGCCAGTTCCACCAGGGGGCCGAGCAAGGAATCCTGACTCAGTTTGTGCGCTACCCGATGCTGCTCACCCGGATCATCACTACGATAACGCTGGCTATAAAAATAGCCTTCCAGTTGATCATATTCCCGGCCGGTTTTAACAAGTTGTACCAGGCCCAACAGGCAAATCAGCAGCAATAGTGGCCTGATGCGCAGCCCGATTTGCCACGCCTGCGGATCAGCCATACCGATCAACAAGGCAGCAATGCCCAGAAAATAAGCAAAGTACAGCGGCTGCTCCAGCATGCTGTGGATCAGCAAAATCCCCAGCACCGCCCACGGCAAAAATTTTTGTATTTGATACGGCTGCGCAGCTTGCCGCCGCAACCACAAGCCCAAAGGCCAGGCCAGTGCCAGCAAACCAGGCACACCCGCTGCCGCCAATAACTGCAGCCACAAATTATGCGCATATTGGTCAATACCCCACTGACTGGGTTCTTTTAAATCATGCAGTTGTTGCACCAGATGCCAGGCAAAGCCATCAAACCCGACACCCAGTAATGGATGACTGCAAAACATGGCCCAGGCATGCCGCCATAGATAGGCACGCACGCCCAAGCCACCCAGAATGGTTTTCAGACGATCGATTTGCGGCACACCATGCCCGGCCAGCGAAAAAATCAAAACCAGGGCCAGAGTCAAAACTGCCAGCAGCGCCAAAGCCAGCATGCCGATTTTGCGCCAAGGCCAGCTTGATCCGCTACGTTTGAGCAAAGCCAGGCCCAGCCCCCCGATCCAGACCACATACAACAAACTGCTGCGTGAACCCGACAACAGCAAGGCAGCAAATAACAGCAGGCAAATAACAGCAAAGGCCAACAGTGGCAAGCGTTTGCCAATGCTGGCATGCGCGCCGGATTGCAACTGGTTTGGCATCCGGCGGGAAAAATAGAGATAACTGGCTGCCGCCATGGCCAGCGCCAAATGGGTAGCAAAATGATTTTGCTGCGCCAGATTGCCATACACGCCCGCGTCGCGCGCCTCCATTGGTGCCGCCACCCAGCCACCCAGAGCCGGCCAAATCTGGCCAAATTGCGCCAGACCACACAAGGCATTAAGCAGGCCACCAGCCAACAAATACCAGCACCAGCAATGGAGCAAGGGGTGCAGCCCCACCCGCTCGACCAGCGTGCGCCCGGCCAGCACCAGCAAAGCGCACCAGAGCAAGTATAAAGACATCGTCAAAGCCGTCGCGACATAGGCAAACATGCCCAGCGCCAGTTGCAATAACACCAGCAACAGCAAACCGAGCGGAACCAAAACCATCGGCGAGACTTGCACAGCAGGCGCTTTTTTATCCAGACACAGCGCCAGCAGCGCCAGCAATCCCGGCAGCAGCGCCATCCATTCCGACTGGAACGATGGCAAAGGCAGATCGTGAAAGGGTACCAGAAATGGCAGGCACAGCATCAATCCAAACAGATGCCTGGCCCAATTGAGGGGGGTATTCAGGGAGGTGAATCGCGACAGCATTGGCAAATCTTATCCCTTGATCATGAAGTAAGACGCGATGGTATGGTGATTCAAGCGCAACATGGGGCGACCTGAAGGGCCGCCCCGGTTGCTATTAACGCACCACGCCCAGGTTCAACGTACCTGCACCGCTGGTACCCACTGCCTGAACCGGCAAGCTGGAACTGCTGAAGGTGTGATTGCCCAGTTGGCCGAAATTG
>JBDLSU010000686.1:0-3270 GCA_039799405.1 Pseudomonadota bacterium
CTGATATTCAAAGCGCTCTTTCCAGCGCGGCAAAGGGTATTTCTCAGTACAGCGAGTTGATGGCGATGTTCCCAAACAGCAACGTATCGACTGATGCCGAATTCCAGCGTAAATTCAACGCTTTCTATAAGGTGCAGCGGCGTCAGAAGTTATGGTACGAGAAGTACTACACCCTGATGCAACAGCAAAAGGATGGGAAGCCGAACTTTGCAGATGTGTTGGACGAAATTTACAGCCTTACGGGCAGGTATGAACCATCATTTGTAAGTAAATTGGTAGCGACAATCGACCCGTCAAAGCCAATATGGGATCAACATGTGTTTGCAAATACCGGACACAGGGCACCGAGTTACTCCAGCAAGAAGAAGTTTATTCAGGCCAAAGATGCTTATGTGTCGGTTGAGAACTGGTACAGAGTGTTTCTGGAGTCTGATGACGGGCAACTCTGCATTAGTGAGTTCGACAAATTTGCACCAGAACATCGCGGGATTACTGCCTTAAAAAAAGTGGATTTCATTCTTTGGCAAATGCGTTCCAAACGAAAGAAGGTAAGCACCTGACACATCGCTCAACCGAACAAACTACGGCGCTCCTGCGCCGGGTATCATTTCATTTTTGCCGTGCTACGTCACTCGTCGTATGCCGGTTAACCCAATCGTCAGGAATTTATGCAACGCATCATCTATTTCGACATTGATGACACTTTGGTTCGATCTTTCGGAACAAAGCGCATCCCAATGCCATCCGTGATTGAAGCTGTGCGGCGTTTGAAGGCCGAAGGTGCCACCTTGTTCATGTGGAGTGCCGGCGGTAGTGAATACTGTAAAAGAACAGCCGATGAATTAGGCATTACCGACTGCTTTGACGGTTTTCTTCCCAAGCCAACCACCTACGTAGATGACCAACCAGTACATGAGTGGAAGCTCTGCAATCATTTGTACCCATCACAGGCTGAAAATGCCTGACCTTCCCCCTGACCACCACCGCACATGATCGCAATTTTGCAATCCAGGCTTAAACCACCATATTCCAATCCAGCGCAGTACCCCGCGCCAATGCAGTTTTAGCCTGCTTGCCCAACACCTTGTCAATATGCTTGGGCGGCAAACCCATACCGGGGCGGATGGCGCGTACATTGTCCGGGGTGAAGGTCTCGCCCGCCGCCATATCCCGGGTCACATACAAGGAGCGCCGATACTTGAGCGAGGCTTGTTCGGATGCGGTAGCGCCATACGACACCTGCCCCAGCGCCTGCCAGGCGCGTTCGCTCTCGATCACCAGCGACGCCATTTCATGCGGTTCCAGCGAAAAGGTGGAATCGACCCCGCCATCAGCACGGCACAAGGTGAAGTGTTTTTCGATCACGCTCGCACCCAGTGCCACCGACGCCACTGCCACCCCCACGCCCATGGTGTGATCAGACAAGCCGACTTCACAGCCAAACAACTGGCGCAGATGCGGAATCGTCAGGATGTTGGTGTTTTCCGGGGTGGCCGGATAGTTGGAGGTGCATTTCAGCAGCACCAGGTCGCGACAGCCAGCGGCGCGGGCGGTGCGCACGGTTTCATCCAGTTCGGCCACGCTGGCCATGCCGGTGGAAATGATCATCGGCTTGCCAGTGGCGGCTACTTTGCGGATCAGCGGTAGATCGGTGTTTTCAAACGAAGCGATTTTATAGCAATCGACGTTCAGGCTTTCCAGAAAATCGACCGCAGTTTCATCAAACGGGGTGGAAAACGGAATCATGCCGTGGCTGCGCGCGCGCTCGAAGATCGGCGCGTGCCACTCCCATGGCGTGTAGGCTTGCTGGTACAGCTTGTAGAGTGAGGTACCTTCCCACAGCGACTTTTTATCGGCGATGAAAAAATCGCCGGTATCGATATCGAGCGTCATGGTGTCGGCGGTATAGGTTTGCAGCTTAAGCGCTTGCGCGCCGGATTTGGCGGCGGCATCGACGATTTCCAGCGCCCGCTCCAGGGATTGATTATGGTTGCCCGACATTTCGGCAATCACGAACGGACGTGCGCCCGTGCCAACTTCAGTTTGTCCGATCCGCATGGTGTTTCCTCTTCAGCTTGAAATTGATAATAATCGTTGTACCACCCGCTGCGCGCCCTGCCCGTCCACCCAGGGCTGCAAATTGGCTGGGACAAATTGTGCTACCCCTTGCTGCAAGACACTGCGCAGCGTGGCTTCCAGGGTCGCGGCAGTGATGTGTTCATGCCCACCCAGCCAGTGTATCAGGCCCAGCCGGTGCTGTTCTTGCGCGCTCACTTCCTGATTTTGCGCCACCGTCACTACCAGCGCGGGCAGCAGCAGGCACAAGCGTTCCCAGGTGGTGGAGCCACCGGCACCAAGCGCCAGATCGGCCTTGGCCATCAACGGTGCCAGCGTTGGCAATTTGCTGTGCAGATGCGCATTGCGGTGGCCGCTGGCCATGGCTTCGATGGCGGCATTGTGTACGCTGTTGCCGGGCAAGACCAGATCGAGCTGCAAATCCGGCCGTTGCAAGGCCAAAAACGCTTGCAAGGTCATGCCACTCAAATTGGCGGCATCCACCCCGCCAAAAAAGGCAAACAGGCGTTGTGGTTGATCCGGACGTGGCTGGATTGGGGCGGCCTGATCATTGCGCAGCGCCGCATATTGCGCTTGCAACAAGGCATAGGCCGGGCCGAGCAGGCAGACGCATGCTGGCGGGATATGGCTGGCGTAGCGCGTTTTCATGTCCGGCCACAGGTTTTGATCCAGCAACAAATCAGCCAGATGTGGGCGGTCGGCCAGATCATCAATCACCATCAGATGCCTGACCTGTGGCTTGACGGCGGCTTGCCAGTTGGCATCGAGCGCGTAGTGATCCAGAATCAGCCAATCCGGCCGGGTCGGGCAGTTGCACAGGATGGCCGCTACTTCGGCCGCATCAAGTTGCCAGTCGCAGCCAAGCCAGTGCGCATGGGTGGGCGAAGGCGTGTGCGAGTCCGTTTGTGTGCGTGCTTCCGTGCTGGTGTGCGAGTGAGCGCTGGCATGTGCGTCCGGGTGTGGTGTGGCGTGCGAACCCGAATCAGATGAAATGGACGCAGGCAAAGCATGCACCACAAACCCACGCGCCTGTATCAATTCAAGCAGGTGCCCGGCATGCAGGCGGCAGATAAATTCCACCGTCACGCCTTGTTCACGCAAGGCCTGCGCCAGCGTCAGGCAGCGCATGACATGGCCGGTGCCGATGTGGCTGGCGGCGTCGGTACGGATCAGCGCCAACATGGGCACGCCCCT
>JBDLSU010000687.1:0-3140 GCA_039799405.1 Pseudomonadota bacterium
CCGGGTGCCGCAGCAGGCAGTGTCAAACCGTAGTCTGGTAGGGCGGTGCCGCCAATACAGCGGCGGCACCGCTTAAAACATCAGCAGCAAGTTGGCGAAAAATTACGCTGTTTTGGCTTGGCGATGCTTCGGGACTGCCAAACCACACCTGTCGTAGTTGACATATCAGGTCAATTCATTCTGTTGCCGCGCACGTCGATGCCAAAATGCCGATGCAGGCCAACGTCGCTCGCTCTGATAAATCCGGCGCAACCTGAAACGATAGTCTGCATACAGGCGATGCAAGGAATCAGTATAGGCCTGGTTGGCACCGGTATCACCGCCCATTGCCTGCACCGCCACCCGGGCCGCCTCCATGCCTGAACGCAAGGCAAAGCCAATGCCGAGCGAGGCGAGCGGGTCAAACGCCGCAGCGGCATCGCCCGCCGCCAGCCAGGCTTCACCTGCCACCTGGCTGGTGCATTGTGAGTTGGCCGGCCGCAATACCGGATCACCATGCACGCGCCATCCCGACATGCGCTGCCTGGTAAGCGGTGCTTGCGAGAACGCGCTTTGCCAACCCTGTTCACGCGCCGCCGCGCCGCCCTTGAAGTTGTCTGCATCACTCATATACATGGCTACCGCCCGACCACCGGGTAATGTCGCTGAATACCACCATCCGTCAGAACAACCCTCAACCAAGGCACCTTCTGCCGATTTTTGTGTTGAATCATGGGTGTACCAACGTGCCATGGCGACCAGCGTGTCGTGCTTGTCAATGCTGGCCCCCATATGGCGCGCCAATGCGGCGGAGCGACCAGTCGCGTCAATCAGAAAGCCTGCTTGCAGCTTTTCCGATGCGCTACTGGTCAGATTGAGCGTCCAGCCAGCATCAAGTCGCTCTACACCGGACATACGTCCGTGACAAATCGTACTGCCAGCACTTTGCGCCTGAGCCAGCAACCAGGCATCAAATGCAGCGCGATCCAGATGCCAGCCTTGTCCTTGCCCGGTGAAAATGTAATTGCGCTCTATCGCCTCCGGCATGCCCCAGGCAGATGCGGTACCGCCTGCCGGAAGATGGCCTGCGGCGAGAAATTCGCTACGCAATCCAATGTAGTCAAGTAAAGGCAGGACACCTGGTGAGAGCGTTTCCCCGACCGCTTGCACGCCATTCTTTTCAGAATCTGTCAACAAAATGACTTGCATTTGCGGTGCATAGCGCCGTAGCGTTAATGCTGCGGCGCTTCCTGCAGGGCCGCTCCCGACAATGACGATGGGGAGCTTATTCATCAATTCCCCACCAGCCATTGAACCGGGAAAGCGTTTTGCGTCAGGTTGCTGACATCGGTAAAACTGACGGTCTTGCTCGGTGCCGTGGCATACAAATGCCCTTCCGCAGTCAAACCATACAAACCGGCCTGAAATGCTGCGTAGTTGCGCTCACTTTCGACATAGAAAGGCAATAGCTTGCGATGCTCGCCAGTGGTGCGATTGAGGATGAAGCCAAGGTATTTCCAACCGATCGCCGCATCATTGAAACTATTGAGGCCGCGATGGTACAACACGTTTTGCCCAAAGGCAAAGCCGTTATTGGTGCTATTGAGCGGGCCGCCATCGAGCGTTTGATCGGCTGCCGTCAATGCCCCTTCATAGACGTTATAGGGGCTTTGGGCGGGCCACCAGTAGGCATAAAAGCCTGGGGCCAGCGGTATTGCACCTTTTGAATTGTCCGAAGCGGCCACATTGCTATTATTTTGATTAAACAAGGGTGTGGTGAAATTGATCACTTGAACCGAGCAATCATAAAAATCAGCCTGCCATGGTATTGCCATACGCTTGGTCAGATCACCCGGCTGGCACCCGTTGCCGGTCATGGTTTCATCGAGTTGCCAGTCGAGTGAATAGTCCGGCGTTAGAGCGTACTCGGGGTTAACTTTGACTCTGAACGGATCACCGCCAACATGAATAACCGGGTTGCGCATCGACCAGGTTACTTCAATGCCAGGTGCCATTGGCTCGCCAACGACATTGCCGGCAGAGGCAAAGTCAAGTGGGTGAACCCAGCTTGCCCAATCATGCTTCATCTCTTTCACACAGCAGCCGTGCGCCCACTGCTTCAACAAAAAGTACTGGGTTGGCGTCAGTGCCATGAATTTTTCGATGTACACATTTGAAATGGAATTGTCACCCGAATTGAGCGGCATCAGCGGAAAGCCATTCTCCGCCTGTAACTGCTGGCATTCCGGTGCCAGTTCCGGGGGATGATTTTGGCTGCCATCGCCCGGGTTGCGCAACATCTTGAACAGCGCCAGCCGTTGCGGCAAAGGTGCGTCGTAGATATCAATCGCGGTGGCCCAACTGACCATGGCATCGACATTGGCGACCCAGCGGTATTCTTTCATTGCTTTGAAAATCGGCTCAATATCGCGGGGTATCGAAGCCTGATAGGTATCGTCAAACAAGGTATCCGGGTTATAAAGTGCCGGGCACAGATTCATCCAGCGCACACCAAGGTCAATGTGGGTATCAGCCAGGGAAGATATATTGTTAAGCTCCGGGGCCAGTTTTGGCGCGCCTGTCACCACCCACGCCCACAAAGTCTGCGTCTCACCGCTGCTGGTCACAATATCAGCGCGCACCCAGCCATCGGAAACATCATCAAACCAGTTATCTGCGCCTGCGAACGAGCCCAGTGGGTTGTTTGCTACGGTGGTACCGGCATTACCATATCCGCCCAGCACATACAATTCCCCCTCCTTGCCCATTTTCATCCGGCCCAGCGTCGCCACAGCATACGGCGATACCGATGCACCACCGGCGGGGAAGTTGACGGAATAACCGGGAGGCGCATTACTGCCATCAAACTCCCGCCAGGTATCCGGTTTATCCACCGAACAAGGCCCGGGATCCGTAATCAAGGTATTCCGATTTCCGGCAAACGACGCATTGCGCAATGGCACACCCTGGTTTTGATAGGTGTTTTGCGATGTACCAGGCGGGGACAACATGGTATTGCCTTGCAATTCACTGAATTCATACCATGCCGCCTTTTTGTTGGCCACATGCACCGTCCAGGTAATCGACTGCAAGCCGTTACCAAGCGACACCTCTTTACTGCTACCGTCTTCCCGATCCAGATAGATGCGAAAGCGCGCCGC
>JBDLSU010000688.1:0-5306 GCA_039799405.1 Pseudomonadota bacterium
CTAGCGTCGGTGTGTCCACCAACTCCGGCTTTGATTACACCGTGGACGCCAGCACGATCAGCAGCCTGAAAAACGGCACCAGCGTCACCTCGGTGACGATTGGCCGTACCGACAGCACCGCTGCCTTGACGATTGTTGGCGCATCCGATTTCGGCACCAAGCCCCTGACCCTGAATGCCGGTTCGATTACCGACAGCGGTACGCAACTCATTACCGCGCCGTCGGTGGTGCTGAATGTACATAACGGTGCGATTGGCTCAAAAGCCGATCCGATTGATCTGGCCAGTGCCAGCGTCAGCATCAATACCGCTGGCGGCAGTGCTTTTGTCAAGCAGAGTGGCGGCTTTGATTTGCTGGCCGCCAATCTCGGGGCGGGCACGCTGGGCCTGACCGCAGGCGGCGGATTAACGCAAACTGGCGTTATTACCGCCGATACGCTGACTGTCACCAACGTCGGCGGCCCCACCAATTTTGCGGCAGCAGTCAACAAGATCAACCATATTGGCGGTATCGTCGCCAGCGGCCAAAATGTTTCGCTGAAAGTCGATGCGACCAAGCTTGATCAAAGCGGTGCGATCAGCGCAGGTGGCTTGAACCTGAACAACACCACCGGTGCGACCGATTTCAGTAGCCAGACCAATGCGATTGCCAGTCTGGGCATCATCAATTCCCCCAGCGGCGCATTCACGCTTAATAATCAGGGCACGGCATTGGGTGTGGCGGCCATCAATGCGCCCGGCCAGGCTGTCACCATCGATACCACCGGAAGCAAAGTTACCTTCAGTGGCGGCACGATCAATGCTGCCACTCTGAGCGTCACCTCGACCGGGGTAGACCAGACTGCGCCTGTGCATCTGAAAACAACGGCATCCTTTGCTGCCAATGGCAGTGCGGTCAAGCTTGATGACGCAAACCTCTTCGACTTTCCGGTTTCGGTCAGCAACACCGGGGCGAATACGGTTTCGATACGCAACAGTGGCGCTTTGCAAATCGGCACTATCACCACCACCAGCGACCTGACCCTGAAAAGCGCCGGTGCGGTGACCAGCGGTACTTTAAGCGTCGGCGGCAATACCTTGCTGACGCTCGACACGCCAGCTTCGGACGTAACGCTGGCCGATCCAGCCAACAGCTTTACAGGCACCGTCACCATCGCCAATGGTACAGGCAGCGCACGCGATGTGAGCATCAGCAATAGCGTCATCAATTCAGCTTTGGCGACCTTGCCCACTGGCTTGCGGAATTTGACCCTGAACTACCCCAACAGTAAAGTGACGTTGGCAGATACCACCTTGGCCAGCGGCGGCAATTTAAGCATTACCGCCGGTGGTGCAATTAGCGCAGGCGCATTGCTTGTCCCCGGTAGCACCACTCTCAATGCTGGCAACAGTGACATTACCGTTACCAACCCAGGCAATGATCTGCGCGGTACGGTTGTGGCCAATGGTGCCAACGTCAAATTGAGTGCCAATGCCCTGCAATTGGGCACATCCACCATATCAGGCACGCTGGATCTGACTGCCGACCTGGTCATTGGCCAAACCGGCCCGCTGGTGGTGTCGGGGGCGACCAGCGTTACCCAGACGGGTTTGGCAGATATTAACTTGTCCAACAGTGGGAATAATTTCAAAGGCGGTATTTCGGTCACGGGCGCGAACACGGGGGACTTTTTGCTGACCGACAGCAACGCCAATGTCAAGCTGCTGAGCGTGCCAACCACGGCGCGTAGTTTGCAGATCAGTTTCCCGAATTCCGCTATCGCCTTGCCTGACATTACGGCCAATGGCCTCATTTTTGTGGCGGCGGGGGGCAACATTAGCCAACAGACGGGTTCGCACATTAACGCCAGCAGCACCAGTGGCAGTACCACCTTGTCAGGCAATGGTACGGTAATTGACCTGACCAATACTGGTAACGTATTTGCTGGCACGGTTCTGCTCAATGGCACCAATGCCACAGCCTCGATTAACACTGCAAACCCGCTCAAATTCGATTTTTCCAGCGTGGGCGGCTTAAACGTGAGTAGTGGCATATTGACCCAGGTTGGCGCGTTGAATGTGAGCGGCGCGACAGTGCTCGACAGTGGTGCCAGTACTATCGCGCTTACCAATATCGCCAACAGTTTTGGGGGGGCGGTGGCAATACCTCATGCCAGCGCCGCTACCCTGGCCAATAGCGGGGCGCTGGTGCTGGATACCACCCTGGTGACAGGCAATTTGGCATTGATGACCAGGGGCGGGCTCAGCCAAAACGGTGCGCTTACGGTAGGCGGTACCACCCAAGTAACGCTCGATACCACGACCAATCAAAATGTAATATTGAACAAAATCGGTAACGACTTTGCCGGAAGCCTAACCATCGCCACTGCCAATGGCGGCAGTGCGCAAGACATAACCGTAGCCAACAGCCATGCGGGTGCCGCCAATGTGGTATTGCCAGCCACCCTGCGTGATTTAACCTTGACCCAACCCAATGGGTCGGTGGATTTGTCGCCAACCATCACCGTTCGTAATTTGAATGTGACAATGGGCGGTGCCATTACCCAAAGCGGTGGTTCTTTGAACGTAACAGGCGACACGTTGCTGGATTCGGGGCCGAATCCGATTTCCCTGACCAATGCAAATAATGATTTTGTCGGCTTGGTGGGCCTCAAAGCGGGCGCTGCCAGTATTACCGATCAAAATGCGCTCACCTTATCCAGTGCTGCCATTACCGGGGCCTTGACTTTGAATGTGGGCGGGGATCTTGGTTTATCCAACAGTATGAGTGTAGGGGGGGCAACCACCATTAATTTAAATGCCAATCCCAATCTGGATGTGAATTTTAACCGTCTTGGCAATATATTCATGGGGCCAATAGCAGTGGTGAATGCAGGCGGAACTGCCCGTGACGTGGTCATTACTAATGATTATGCCGGGCCACTCAATATCACTTTTCCTGGCGGGTTGCGAAATTTGCAATTGAGACAGGATAATGGGGATATAGCCTTGCCTGCGCTTACGCTGACGGGTTTCCTCGGCCTTTTTACAGGCGGTTCAATCACCCAAACTGGCCCCTGGAGTGTGGCAACCACGACTTCGCTACGAGCGGGGGGCAGCAACGATATCATCCTGGATAAAGCCAATGACTTGCAGGGGGCGACCACCTTCTTAAGTGGCCGCCATGTCACTTTGAACGATATAAATGCCCTGACCATAGGCACCTTCAACGGCGGTATATCAGGTAACTTGCAAGTGATGGCGGGAGGCCCGGTAACCCAAGGCAGTACCTTGAGCATAGGCGGCAGTACCAATGTGGATGCAGGCGCAAATTCGATTACCTTGACTACCAACACGAATGACTTTAACGGGGCAGTCAGCCTTAAAGGCAGCGATGCCAGCTTGGCCGATGCCAACCAGTTGACATTGGGCAGTAGCACCCTCTCAGGAAATTTGAACCTGAATCTGGCAGGCAACCTGACGCAAAATGCAGCCTTGACTGTAGGCGGCGGCAGCACCATCACCCTCAATAACACCCCGAATCTGGATGTAATCCTCAATAACCCGGCGAACAATTTCACCGGCAATGTCAGCATCGTCAATGGCAGCGGCACCCTGCGTGACCTGAACCTTGTCAATAGCCACGCCAGCAGTGCCGACATCACCTTGCCAACCAACCTGAACAACCTGACACTCACCCAAACCAATGGTGCAGTCACACTTGCAGGTGCCACCCTCAGCGGCAATCTGGGCGTAACAGCCAATGGCCCAATCACCCAAAGTGGTGCGCTCACGGTAAGCGGAAACACTACCCTCAATGCCGGCAATAATCCAATCACCCTTGCCAGCAATAATGATTTTAACGGTGCCGTAGCCATTACCCAGGGCAGCACGGTCACCCTCGCCGACAGCAATGCACTCACTCTGGGCAGCGCCAATATCTCCGGCAGTTTGCGCATCAACACAGGCGGCAACCTGAGCCAAAGCGGCGTGCTAACGGTAGGCGACACCACCCAGTTGGATGCAGGCAGCAACAACATCACCCTGAACAATGCCGATAACAATTTTGGTGGCGCGCTCAGCCTGACCGCGCGCGATGTCAGCCTGGCCGATGCCAATGCGCTGGTATTTGGCGCAAGCACTATTACCGGCAACTTAAACGTCCACGTGGGTGGCAACCTGACCCAAAGCGGCAAACTGGTGGTGGGCGGCACCACCGATATTATTTTGGATCGCAACCCCGGCCTGGACGTATTGCTATCCGATGCCACCAATGATTTTGCCGGCCAGGTCAGCGTGTTAAATGGCACAGGCAGCACTGGCAATGTGAATGTGGCCAATGCCCACCCCGGCGCTGCCAGGGTGATTGTGTCGGACAAGCTGGCCAGCCTTACCCTCAGCAACAGCCTGGGCTCGTTGGATGTGAACGCCACCACCGTCAGCGGTAACCTGAATATTATTGCCGCCGGAAAAATCACCCAAAACGGCGCGTTGGTGGTGGGGGGCAATACCACACTCAATGCGGGTAATAACGACATCATCCTCACCTTGCCCGGTAATGATTTTGCCGGTTCCGTGAGTATCATTCAAGGTAACAACGTCACCCTCAACTATGGTAAAAACCTGGTGCTGGGCGAGTCGCATGTGGGCGGTAACCTGGATCTGACCAATCTGGGCAATATCACCCAGCTTGGCGCACTGAGCGTGGGTGGCAATACGCGGATTGATGCCGACAGCAATGCTGTTAACCTGGGCAATAGCGCCAACCAGTTTGGCGGCATGCTGGCCATTACCCAGGCCGGGGATGTGAATATCGGCAGCAGTGGCAATGTGCTCCTGAATGGGGTTCACGCCAATGGCAACTTTACCCTTAATGCTGCTGGCAATGTGGCGCAAAATTTGGGTAAGGCCCTGGCCGTGCATGGCACTCAATTGACCCAGGCCATCAGCCTGATCGAACCCCTGGTAGTGGCAGGCAACACCAGCATTAACTTGAACACCAATCCGAATTTGAATGTCACGCTCAACGCCCCCGGCAATGATTTGGCTGGCAACGTCAGCATTGCCAGCAGCAATGGCGCGGCGGGTAATATTAGCCTGGTGAATAACCATGCGGGTGTCAGCAAGCTGGTCTTGCCGGAAACGATGGGCAATCTGGTGCTCAGGCAAGCTCAGGGCGGGGTAAGCCTGTCTGCCGCTACGGTGACAGGTAGCCTGGATGTGAGTGCCGGTGGGGCCATTACCCAGACCGGTGCGGTAACAGTCGTGCAGAGTAGCACGCTCAATGCGGGTAACTTTGGTATTAACCTGTCCAACCCGAATAATGAT
>JBDLSU010000689.1:0-3703 GCA_039799405.1 Pseudomonadota bacterium
ACATGGCGTGAATCCGGCTTTTCGATTAAGATGCCGGATTCCCCATTCATTTTGAAGATGCCAGCATGCAATTTGAACACCTGATCGAAATCAATGATCCACTCAATCCCCTCATGGTCACCATCAGCCGCCAGCAATTATGGCAGGGCCTGGTCTTGCGTGCGGAATCGCCCGGTTTATTCATGCCACATCTGGATGAATGCACCTTGCGGCGCGAAGGCGATGCGCTGTTGCGCTGCTTGCGCTTTGGCAAGCTGGAAGTGTTTGACAGCGTGACCTTCGAGCCAATGCAACGGGTGGTGTATGACGTGGCAGCGCAAAACGAGATTACCCAATCACGCCTGTGCATGAGCATTGAAGAACCTGCGCCCGGCCAATTGTATGTGCGCTTTGAATATAGCGACAGCCAAAGCCCGGCTCAGGACGGTGCCAACGCCATGTATGACGATTTCCGTCGCTCCGCTTACAAAGAGGCCGATATCGATACCATTCATATCATCCGCGAATGGGCAGAGCAAGGACGCCTGACTTTGTCCTGATACCAGTACCCCGCCTCAAACGATAGTGGCAATAGGGTAGCAACTATTTATCGCCGGGGCCAGATCAAATTGCCAGACAGTTTACATCCGGCTTTGCCATACAGTTGTTTGAAGCGCGATGGGCACAGGCAATATGCCGGATAGCCGCATTAATGGCGGCACAGGTCGTTTGAAAAAAAGCCACAACGCATCGAAAAGCACGACAAAGCCTGCCGATTTTTGCGGCTTTGTCGTGCTTTTGCCGGTTCAATCCGGTTTTAATTGCTGCCGCAAGACAATCTCAGGCACAATTAACCCTGTTGCAGCAAGAACAGGGAAAGCGGGAGCCGGGGGTGGGAAAAACGATGTCATGCTGGACCAGGGTATGCACGCAATCCGGTGCGCTGCTGCTGCTCGTGCTGATGCTCTGCCTGAGCTTGCGGGTGGAAGCACAGGCCACCACGCCACAAGCGCCTTTGCCGCAGGCGCGCTGGGCTGCGCTGGCCGATACCGCGTTTGTCCACTTGACCACCGACCACGGACTGCCACAAGGCACCGTGACAGCACTGGCAGAAGATCGCGATGGGTTTCTGTGGGTTGGCACCCAGGGCGGTCTGGCCCGTTGGGATGGCTACCGCTTCCATGTGTATCAACCCAATCCCTACGATCCCCATTCCCTGCCCGACGCCTATATTTCCACCTTGCACGTTGATACCCGGGGCCAGCTCTGGGTTGGCACCAATGGTGGCGGGTTGGCGCGCTATTTGCCGCAAACCGATCAATTTCAGACCATCCAGGCAGGTGCCAGTGGCTTGTCCCATGTCGGCGTCACAGTCTTGAGCGGTGACGGGCGCGGTGGCCTGTGGGTCGGCACCGAAGCCGGGCTGGACCATATCAATGCCCGCCAAAAAGTGGTGCCTGCACCCATCTGGACCCGCAATTTGCCCGATATGCGCATACGCGGCGTGGCGGTGGCGCGTGATGGCGCAATCTGGGTAGGCACCCGCAATGGCGTGGCGCGCGTGGATGCCCGGCAAAAAGTGGAGCTAATGCGCTTTCCCGGCAAACTCGGCACCAATGTGCTGGTCACCAGCCTGTATTTGGGCAGTGACGGCAAAATCTGGGTCGGCATCAAAGAACAAGGCTTGTTCTGGTTCGATGAAAAACTGCAGGCGCATGAAGTCAAACTCAATAATGGCGAAATTGACCGCATCGACAATATGGCCGAAGCCGCTCCCGGCATTTTATGGGTCGGTACCAATACCCAGGGCATTGTGGCGGTCGATGTTGCCAGCGGTCAGGTTCGTGCCATTCGCAATGATGTGCGCTTGCCATCAAGCTTGTCGGACAATTCGGTCTGGGTTCAGTTGCGTGACCATGCCGGCCTGATGTGGGTCGGTACCGGGCGCGGTCTGAGTCGTCATGCACCATTGCAGCAAGGCGTGCTGACCTTGTTTGGCATCAATGGCCGCAGCGATGGCATTCCTGATTTTGATGTGCAGGGGATTTTGCCCGTCGAAGACGACAAAATCTGGCTGGTACTGGGCAATCGTTCTCTGGCCGTTCTCGATACCGCCAGCGCCAAAGTCAGCCCCTTGCCATCCAGATTAGCCAAGGTATTTGCCATCACGCCCGATGCGCGCGGTCGGGTGTTGGCCGGTACCGATAACGGGTTGGTGCGCTTCGATGCCAATGGCGAAAATCCCCATCCCTTGATACTGCCGCCTTTGAAAGGTGGCTCAAGCCCGCTCAAAGCCAGCATCAACGAAACCCTGTTCCGCGATGCCACCACCTTGCTGGCCGAGCGCAATATCATCTGGCTGGGCGGCGTGAATGGCTTGTGGCGGCTGGAATTGTCCGAACAAGGCGAGATCGTCAACTGGCAAGCCGAAGTGCCCGGCCAATTAACCGACCAAAGAATTGCGGTAATGCAATTTGGTGCGCCCGGACAAATCCTGGTCGGCACCGACAATGGCCTCAATATCGTCGATACCCGAAAACACAGTGTCGAACGGATTTTGCCCAACCGCGCCGACCCAGAGGCAATGAGCTTTGGTTCGATTGCCTCGGTGTTGTACGATAAAAAACAGCGGCTGTGGGTTGCCAGTGCCGGAGGCGGTATCAGTCTGCTGGAAAAGCGTGATGCCAATGGCCGCGCGCGTTTTCGCCGCATGACCCAGGAACATGGCTTGCCACACAATACCGTCAATAAATTGCTGGAAGATGCCGCCGGTGATATCTGGGCCAGTACCGATGAAGGGTTGGCGAAAATCAATGGGCGCACCCTGGCCATCCAGGCCTTGCGTCGTTCCGAAGGCGTGGCAATCAGCTCATACTGGGCCGATGTCGGTGCCATTACCCGGCATAATGAATTGTTGTTTGGTGGCTCCGGTGGCCTGACCGTGGTCAATCCGGCGCTGCTCGATGTCAGCCAGTACCGGCCCCCGGTGCGCATCACTGATATGCGGATCGGCGGTAAATCGATCCCGATCAGCCCGGTCAATCAGGCTGGCCCTGAAGGCATCCTGATTCCCGCCAAAACCAATAATTTTTCCTTTGAACTGGCGGCGCTCGACTATTCCGCCCCCGAGCGCAACCGCTACGCCTATCGGCTCAATGGCTACGACAAAGACTGGATCGAAACCGATGCCAGTCATCGCCTGGTCAGCTATGTCAATCTGGCACCGGGCGACTATTTTCTGCAGATTCGCGGCTCCAATCGTAACGGCGTATTTTCTCCCGATACACCGCCACTGCGCCTGCAAGTCTTGCCGGCCTGGCACCAGACCTGGTGGATGCGCAGCATTGAAGCCGCACTGGCACTGGGGCTGATATTGCTGGTGGTGCAGGGCCGCACCTACTTCTTGCGCCAGCGCCAGTTGGAATTGACCGAGCAGGTGCGCAGCCGCACCGCCGAACTCAATGTCAAACAAGACCAGTTGATCAGTGCCAATGCCGAACTGGCGCAAACTGCCGACACCCTGCGCCTGATGGGTGATGTCGGACGCGATATTACCGCCAATCTGGAACAGGATGCGGTATTTGAAGCGCTGTACCAGCATTTGGGCGGCTTGCTCGACATGTCTGGCATGACCATTTACCAACTTGATGAAGATCAGGGCGCGCTGGTGTGCTGTTTTGCGCGCGAAGACGACCAGGTATTGCCGCAACCCACAATCGCGCTC
>JBDLSU010000690.1:0-4096 GCA_039799405.1 Pseudomonadota bacterium
GCCGCCTCCGGCACGCTGAAAGAAGACGATTTGGCTGAAGTGAATGGCTTGCTGCAAAAATAAACCACACCAGTGCAAAAATCCGGCATACACAAGCCAATGTGTGCCGGATCAAGCCAATGGTCACCAAACTATCCGCACTTCAACGTCAGCATCCCTTGCAGGGCTTGCCACCGGTCTTTTCCCCACACTCAAAATCACCAATTCATGCATGCATCTGTGGCGCATGTCGGCTTTCACCCTGCATCGCGGCAATAAACGGCGATGGTGCCAGCTCCGGCACCAACAACGCCAGATAAGAGCGGGTGCGCGTGATGGCGACGTAGAAGCGGTTTTCTTCTTCCAGCCGTGCCACCCCGGCACGCGGGAAGCTACGTTCGGCCAGATACGGCAGAAACACAGCGTCGTATTCGCGCCCCTTGATGGCATCAACGCAAGCGATGACCACGCCCTTGCCTTTTTCGGCCTGCCCGGCCTGACTGGCCTGGCCCAGCCAGTCACAAAAGGCTTGCATGCCCAGCCCCAGGCGGCGGCTCAATTCGATAAATTCGGCAATCGATTCTTGCACCATGGCCGCTTGTTGCGGATCAACAAAGACCCGCCGCGTCACTTCGTTCAAGCGCAGTAGTTGGCCTACCTGCTGCAATACCTCGCAGGCAGGCGCATCGGCGGGCAGGCTGCGCAAATAGTCACGCGCGGCCAGAATCGCCTGACGCGAATGTTTGGCACGCCGGATCAGAACACCATCCAGAAACCATTCCAACGCATTGGGCTGGCTGATGGCGATGGCGCGGTCTTTTTGCCAGTTGTCCCACTCGGCCGGGCCGATGCTGATTTCGGCAAACATCAGCATGGCGTCGAATAACATTTCACGCACCGCCATCGACGGTACGCTATCCAGATTTTGCAAACCCAGCGCCAGCATGCCGCGTAACATCAAAATTTCGGTACGTTGCAAAAACGGCGGCATGGCTTCAGTCTGGTAGGCAATGCCCGCTTCGATCAAGCCTTGTTCAATCGCAATCGACTGGGCCGGGCTGCGCAATAGAATCGCGGCACTCCCGGCTTTGGTTTGGGCCAGCCAAGCTTGCAAACTGGCCAGCAATACCGGCGCGCATTGCTGTGGCGCGTAGGCCATGGTATCGATGCGGGTGGGCTGCTGGATGCCGGACTGGTTGGGTTTGGCCTTGAAGCAGGCCACCTTCTGCGCCAACGCGCTACCATAGCGGTAGCAGGATGTCAGCGGATACGTTGCCAGATTGGGAAAGGTAGTTTGGAAACGGTGGCGCAAATACTGATGGTCAGCGCCTTGCCAGGAATAAATCACCTGGTCTTTATCGCCCGCGCCGCAGAAAAACGCGCCGCTGGATTGAATCAGACTGGCCAACAGGCGAAAGGTCACTTCGCTCAGGTCGTGTAATTCATCGGCCACAATCACGCGGTAGTCTATCAATCCGGCCAGCGCATCCGGCTGCTGCATCAGCAGTTGCACCAAGTCAAACGCAGCATCACCGAATCCGCGAAACTGGCCGTCACGCAGGTTTTCATATTCCAGCAGCCATAGATAAGTGGTGAGTGGCACTCGTAGCACATGCGCGATTTCTTCTTCCGTGTAGCCGGAAAAATCATGGCTGTGCAGTGCCAGCCGCGCCTTGATGCCGATTTGCATCATGAAAAAGGTATGCAGCGCCACATTATGGGTCGAGGTATCGAGTTCAAAGCGCCGCCCGTAATGATCCGACAGGTTTTGCATGGCATCCAGCGCCACTTCGCCAAGTGCTGCCACGTCGGCAAAATACGGTACTTCAACCCTTTCAATTTGCAGCAGCAGTTGCTGCGCCAGCCCTTCAAAGGTTTCGCAACGAATTTTCTTAACTTCCAGCGCCGCCACGCCAATATCTTTCAAGCGCTGGCGTAAAACCTGCTGCGCTGCTTCGGTTACGCATAGCGCCAGCACCTGCCCGGGTGCCACGCCGCGCGCCAGCGATTCGGCAATGCGCAATGCCAGCGTGGTGGTTTTGGCGGCCCCGGCATTGGCATCGATCAATATGGTTTTTTGGGTCGCCAACTGAATTGCCAGTTGCTCGGGGGAAGGCTTGATTCTTTTCGGCTGGAATTTGGCAACTTTGGGCAGATACTGTTTTTTAATTTCCACGAACGTGAGCCTTGCTGGGTTAAAATTGCACAAATTATAGGTGATATTGCCCTGCTACCTGATTCGAGGCCCCATGACCACCCCATTCCGTTTCTACCGTTGGCCCACTTTGTTGTGCGCCCCGATATGCGCTCTGATTTGTACCGCACCGCTCAACGCTGCCGCCACCAATACCGATGTCAGCGCCGAGCAAATGCAAAATTGCCGGAATCTGGCCACTGACGCGGATCAACTGGCTTGCTATCGGAAACTGACGCCCGCTTCCCGCATCCAAGCCGATACCATTGATAATTCGCAAGAGTTGGCCGACAGCCGCGCGGTACGCCAGGATATTCTGGATCACCAGGAATTGAGTTACTTTACCGTCAGTTCGGGTTTTCGCCTTAAAAGTGACCGGGGTAATTCCAACTTCTTGTACGAAGCGCAAATCGTCAAAAATATTTCGATTCACCCCAGCAATGATCAACCCCATACCGCCATGCTATGGATTGACGCTCCCGTGCGCATCGCGGTGCGCCAGTTGAGTGAAGCCTCGCTACCGGTGCGCACACCCAGCTTCAACCCTGGCTTGCGCCTGACCTGGGCACCGCATAACCGCACTTATTACAGTGCGGGCTTGCACCATTATTCCAACGGCCAGGATGGCGATAGCACCCTGGCCGACGGCAGCATCAATACCCGCAGCGGCAGCTTCAACACCAATTACATTGAATTGGCGGCCTATCATCGAGACCATAGCAATAAGGAGGCTTTACATTGGGCGCAACTGAGCGTCAAGCAACATTTTTATGGCACTTTTGAAGCGTTTCAGCGCGACCAATATCCGAAACAGCAGGTGACGCTGGGTTTGCACAGTAAAGATTTCGCCTGGTTCGGCACCAATTGGCAATTCCGGTTTACCGAAACCATGGGGTTGGGTTATCACTATGTGGCAAAAAATGAGATTGATCCGGGCCGCAATGTGAGAGCACAATTGCGCGACCGCCTGAATACCCGCTTTGAAATCGTTGGCACCATTCCCAAAATTGGCAATGAACTCGGTATCTATTTGCGCTATGACTATGGCTATGACTATTATAACATCAATTTTCAGAAACGTATAAACCGCTTCCAGATTGGGGTGGCAGCACTCAGCCGTTAGCATCAAGCCGGGCTGAACAGGCAATCAAACCATGAAAAGGATTGGGGAAGACCAAAGATTGGTCGGGGTGAGAGGATTCGAACCTCCGGCCTCTACGTCCCGAACGTAGCGCTCTACCAGGCTAAGCTACACCCCGTACTGGCGGCGCACCGAGTGTGCGCCCGATTTTACTGCAGCATGCGATGAGTCGGTGAATTTAATGCGTCCAATGCGCCCAAACAATTCATGATTTATTAAAATCATTTCAATTGAATTGCGGACAATAAAAACATCAATGATTGCGCTCAACCGCGAAAGAACATAATTGTAGCAAAGAATTCTTGTATTTTCCGTCTGGCAGATCAGAAATTGCGGCAGCCGCACGCGCCGCCGCCAATTCTGCCTGTTGATGGGTATAAGCCAAGGCACCAGACTGGGTAATGGCTTGCAATACAGCATCGAAATGTTCTTCATCGCCGTGTTCGATACAGTTGCGTACCAGTTCGCGTTCAGCCGCACTACCGTTTTGCATCAGCCAGATCAAAGGCATGGTGGCCTTGCCTTCGCGCAAATCGTCACCGACGTTTTTGCCGATATCCGAGACATGGCCGGAATAATCTAGCGCATCATCAATCAACTGGAACGCGGTACCCAGGCAACGGCCATATTCCCCAGCGGCTTCGATGGCAACATCATCGGCACCGCCAATTAATGCGCCTAATTGCGCCGCTGCTTCAAATAATTTGGCAGTTTTGGAACGAATGACATCGAGATAATTCGCTTCAGAAACATCAGGATCATGCATATTCAACAACTGCATG
>JBDLSU010000691.1:0-2614 GCA_039799405.1 Pseudomonadota bacterium
CGACGCTCTTCCGATCTCTTCATCAACCTTGATTTCTTCGCTGCGGATTTTTTCAGCGGCAGAAATAATTTCGACAATCGTGACCGGGCAGGCGGAAATGGCCTGGATCATGTCGCGCAAACCATCTTCAATGCGTTTGGCGATTTCGATTTCGCCTTCGCGTGTCAGCAACTCGACCGAACCCATTTCACGCATATACATACGCACCGGATCGGTGGTACGGCCAAAATCGGAATCGACGGTGGAGAGTGCCGCTTCGGCCGCCGCTTCGGCTTCGTCGTCATTGGTGACGATGGCGACGTTATCGGACAAAAGCAGGGTTTCGGCATCGGGCGCGTGTTCGTACACGGCGATACCCATGTCGTTGAAGGTGCCGATGATGCCGTCGATGGCTTCCGGATCGATAATGTTTTCCGGCAAGTGGTCGTTGACTTCAGCATAGGTCAGGAAGCCGCGCTCTTTACCGAACTTGATCAGGGTCTTGAGTTTTTGCCGACGCCGTTCGAGTTCTTCTTCGGTGGCTTCGTTGTCGGACGAAAACGCATCTTTCAGCAGGGCTTTTTCTTTGGCTTTGCGGTCTTTGGCCTTGGCCTTGTCTACCGCTTTGAGTTCGGCGCGCTCGACCGCATTGAGGGCGGCGACTTCGTCGTTCTCGGGCTGGAATTCTTTTGGCTTGCGCCCGCGCCGTCCCGGTACTTTCACGGTGGGCAGGAAATAACCGGAGGTATCAATCGTAGCCAGCACGGCGGCATCGGTGGTTTGGTTGACCACGGGCGAAGCGCTCAAATCCGGCTTTTCCAGATCTTTTTTACGATTGGGTTTGATAATGATTTTGGGTTCGTTGGGCACGGACTCTTTCTCGGCAGGTGCAGACGAAAACTCATCGGCCACGGGTTTGACAGCTTTGGCTGCTTTGTGTTCGATCTTGACAGCAGCCGCTTCAGGCGCGGTTGCGGCTTCAAGCCCGGTTTCTGGATTGGCCTTTTTTGCAGGAAGCGTCAAGGTTTTCGCGGTTTTTTTCATTCCACTCGCCATCGAATTAACTGTTTACGTTTACTGCGCGGCGCATGCCCCGCCCTCGTTGCGTCCAGGATCGCATCTGCTGTGACCTGAACGCTTGCCACAATGCATGGCAATCTTGAACCTTTTTGAACTTGCCGTTCAACCTCTGGAGCGGCAAGCCCGATATCATAACACAGCAGCTTGTTTTATAGCAGATTTTGCCGAATTATGCGCACAAAAAACCATTATCGATGACCAATTTCGGCCAAAGTTTCCCGCCGCAGGGCTTCTTGTTGCTGCCCGATTGCCACATAGCGCTCACGGATTTGCTCGGCGGGCAAGCCGGATGACATCAACTGATCCAGCTCGCGCTTCAATAACTGCATCTTCACCTGACGCACCGCACCCAGCAATTCCAGCCGCGCCGCATCGGGGTCGGAATCGGTACTGGCCGCCACTTCCTTGATCAGGGCATCATAATCATTGCCGAGCGCCCGCAATTGTTCGGCCAGCGCCGCAAATGCCGCGCGCTCGCCCAGCGCCTGACCACACGCCACCAACTGCAACAGCATTTCAGCATGCTCCGGATCAAACTGACTCACTGCATCCAGCGCCGCCTGATCCAGTTGCAGCGCCAGATAGGGGTAAGTTACCAGGGTGCGCATCATTTGCAGCGGCAAGCCCATCGGCGCACTGCGCTTGCTACGCGGCGGCGCAGCGCGCACCTGTGACACGGCCCCACCCAATTCAAATAAGGCTTCCACTTCTGCCGCAGTGGTCTGGGTCTGGGTCGCCAGCGCGCGCACAATTTGCAAGCGCAAGGCCGATGGCGGCATCAGTTGCAACAAGGGCTTGGCGTCGTGCAGGCAGCGCGCCCGCCCTTCCGGCGTGGTCATGTCTTGCTCACCACTGACCTGCCCCATCAAAAACTGCGATAACGGTACGGCATCTTCAATCTGTTCGGCAAAGGCTTCCGCGCCATAGGTGCGCACATAACTGTCGGGGTCGTGCTCGGTCGGCAAAAACAAAAACTGAATGACTTTATCATCCCCGGCATACGGCAAGCTGGCCTCCAGCGCACGCCGTGCGGCGCGTCGCCCGGCACCATCACCATCGAAGCTGAAAATGACGTGATCGCTATGACGCAGCAATTTTTGCACATGGGTCGCGGTACAGGCCGTGCCCAGGGTTGCCACGGCTTGCGCAAAGCCCAGTTGTGCCAGCGCTACCACGTCCATATAACCTTCGGTGACCAACACATAACCGGCATCGCGAATCGCCTGACGCGCCTCAAACAAGCCATACAATTCTTGCCCCTTCTGAAATAGGGGCGTTTCGGGCGAATTCAAGTACTTGGGCTCACCCTGATCCAGAATGCGGCCACCAAAACCGATTACCTGGCCTTTGATATTGCGAATCGGAAACATGATGCGATCACGAAAACGATCGTAACGCTTTTCATTGCCGCCATCGTCATCGCTGCGCTCAATCACCAGCCCGGCTTCGACCAGCGCAGGGGATTGATAAGTGGAAAACACGCTACGCAAATTATCCCAACCGCCGGGCGCATAACCCATGCCATAGCGCGCCGCGATTTCACCGGTGAGGCCAC
>JBDLSU010000692.1:0-5179 GCA_039799405.1 Pseudomonadota bacterium
AAGGCAGGCCGACGCAATACCAGAGCGGCGGCTGGATCCGCTACGTGATAACGCTGAACGGGCCGGAACCGCTGGAAAACCAGCGATCAAACATCGATTACGAACATTATCTGAGCAAGCAATTGCAACCCGTGGCCGACGCGATACTGCCGTTTGTGCATGATGACTTTTCGGCGTTGATTAGTCGGCAAAAACGGTTGTTTTAGATCTAAACAAAGGGTTATACTGGACACCCTCACCCGTCCGGAAATTAGCCCATGGCAAGCACATCTTTCTCCTGGCTGCACCTTACCGATTTACATTTTGGTTTGAAAGGGCAAGACTGCCTGTGGCCCAATCTTCGTCAACCATTTTTGGATGATCTGACAGAACTGCACAAAGCGACCGGGCCATGGCAGGCGGTGCTGTTTACTGGCGACTTGGTGCAGCAGGGTAAATCTGCTGAGTTCGCCGAGATGCAAAAAGCGGTGTTGGACCGGCTGTGGCAAAAGCTGGCAGAACTGGGGTCGGGCGATGCGGTGTTGCTGGCGGTACCGGGCAACCATGATTTGTATCGGCCTGACCCGAAAGCGGATAATGCCGCCGTCGATACGTTGTTGGAACCGGGGGAATTCCAACGCATCGCCGCCAAATTCTGGGACAAACCCGCAGGCCCTTACCGCACCGTCGTCAAGGAAGCCTTTGCCGCCTATACAGAATGGTGGCAAGCCACACCGAAACGTGCGCCCGACATTGCCCACGGCATTATCCCCGGTGATTTTGCCTGCACTTTGCCCTGCGGCGAACAACGCATTGGCATCATCGGTTTGAATACTGCATTTTTGCAACTGGGTGGCGGTGATTACCACGGCAAACTGGTGTGGGATGTGCGGCAATTGCAGGCGGTTTGTGGCGGTGCTACGGATGACTGGTTGCGCCAGCATGATGTGTGCCTGTTGCTCACGCACCAGGGGCCGGACTGGCTTACGCCCGAGGCACGCCAGCATGGTGAAAGCGAGATTGCACCCGCCGGGCGCTTTGGCGCGCACCTGTATGGGCATATGCATGAGACCAAATTGCAATATATTCAGCATGGCGGTAACCCGGATGCAGTGCGCTTGCTGCAAGGCTGTTCGGTGTTTGGCATGGAGAAGTATGGTGAGCCGCCCGAGCTGATGCGTACGCATGGCTACACGGCGGGGAAAATTACGTTTGAAGACGGGCAGGCCACACTGCGCATTTGGCCGCGTATTGCTACCAACAAAACCGGGCCTTGGCGTTTTATTCCGGATTATGAAAACGTCCATCTCGAAGCCGACTTTGGGAGTTACCCATGCGAGCTAAAACACCGATCGAAAACAATGCACTCACAAAGTGACGCGACAGCACCAATGCAATCTCCCCCAAAACAAGACAAGCCAATTGAAAACCCGGGTACACCGCATTCCACCTTGCCCACACGTCGGCCGTTTTTCGGCCGCAAAGAAGAGCTTGCCGCCATTGCCAAATTCCTGCAGCCCGATTTTGCAGGTTGGGGAGTCGTGCTGGATGGCCCTGGTGGCATGGGTAAGACTGCATTGGCGCTACAAGCTGCACACCTTGCCCCTACCGAGTACTTTCCGCTCAAAATATTTGTCAGCGCAAAGCAAACCCGCCTTGATCCAGATGGTGAACATACTTTGCACGATAATCGGGCGGATGACTATTTTGAACTTCTCACCCAAATCGGCTTGGCCTTGGGCCGCAATGAAATCAATTGCACGCAGCCGGAAAAACGTGCCGAGCTGGTACGTCATGCCTTGGCCTCACAGAAGGTGTTACTGGTTCTGGATAATCTTGAGAGTTTCAGCAGCCTGGAACGCCGCCGCGTTTATGACCTGCTGGAGCTTTTACCCTCAGGTTGCCGTGCCATCGTTACCAGCCGCCGACGTGACGAAACTGCGGCACGCACTCTGCGACTGGATAAAATTGATTTCGATGCCGCACAGCAATTATTGGCAGAACTAGGGCAACTCTCGTCTTCTGTAGCAAAATTAAACACACACGAGCAGCGAACTCTGTATGAAGAAACTGGCGGAAACCCATTGTTGCTGACCTGGGTAGCGGCACAACTAGGGCGCAGCCAAGGACGTAGCTATAGCGTTGCAGATGCGGTAGCACGCTTGCACCAAGCGCATACACAACATCAAATCAACCACAAAAACGATCCACTGGAATTTGTATTTGGGGATTTACTCGACACATTTACCGAAACAGAAACTGCCATCTTGGCCGCTTTAGCGCTCTTTAGTCAGCCAGCAAAACTACCGTGGTTGCTTCCGCTAGCCGATGTAAGCGAAATGGTCGCACAAACTGCACTCGATGATTTGCGTAACCGTGCATTGTTAATTGAAGATGATGCAACCGGCACCTGGTTTTTACCGCCACTGTGTGGTCACTTTTTGCGCTTACGTCGTCCAAAAGCAATTTCCGCCTGCAGTAAAAACCTTGCTCACCATGCATATGCATTATCACAGCAATATGGTGGCTGGAAGAATGCCCCTTATGAAGATTTGGAAAAAGCCTGGCCCCAAATTGAAGCAGCAATTCCACTATTTGTCGAGGGTGACAACGCTCATTTGCAAGAAATGTGCGCCGCACTTGATAAATTTCTTAATTATTCTGGAAGATGGAATATCTGGTTGGAGTTAGCCCAAGCAGGCGAAGCGAAAGCCTTAGCGGCCAAGGATTATGACAATGCAGGTTGGCGCGCCTACCGAATTGGCTGGGTGCATTATTTGCAGGGCGACGTGTTGCCGCTATTTGAGGCAACCATTCGATGCACCGAACATTGGCAACGCGTAGCCGCAGGAACTCTCCAGCAAGCTTTCGCGATTCGCCTTAAAGGGCTGTGGTCGAGGCTCAGCAAAGACTATCCAAACGCTATAGCTGCATTTCAAACGGCTGTGGAATTATTACGCACCATTGCTACTGATAGCACTGAGGTTGCAAATTGCCTGATTAATATGGGTGGCGCTAAAAAAGACTCTGGAGATTTGACTGGTGCAGAGCGTGATTATCGCGAAGCCTTGTATATTGCCAATAAAATAGGTGATCGTGAGGGAGTTGCCGCTTATACTTGCAAGCTGGCAGCACTCGCGCTTAAGCGTCAAGACTGGGACACTGCGAAATCTTTGTCCATACAGGCGCTGGAATTGGCGCGAGCAATACGCAGGTTGGACAAAATAGGCGACAACCACCACCACTTGGCAATAGCCTTACATATGCAACGATCCAGCAGGGAGGCAATACCGCATGCGCTCCAAGCCGTAACCATTTTCACGCAACTGAGATCCCCCAATCTTGCCGAAGCCACTGCCACGCTCACGGCCTGTGAGCAAGCGGCCAAACAACCATAGGGTGATCATTTTCCACCATGCAAGCTCTTGATTGACGCGTGCTGCGTGTTTTTAGTAGTGAGTGGGTTGGTCGTCAGTCAAAAACTCCCGATAAATCGCCAACCCATGTGCCAATACCCGGTCGCCCATTTCGCTTGCCGAAAACGGTGCATCATCCAGCCACTTCAAGAGCTTTGCCAAACTGAAATCAACCGATTTCAAAAAATCAAACAGCAAAACCAGCCTTCCTGGTTTGTCGTTGTCTTTTTCCGAAAGAAAGGTATATTGATTAACGGTTGTGCGGCTGACGTAGACATCAATAACCAAGTAAGCCGTATCATCCGCATTGTAAATATCAACCAAAGTAGTCACCTCCGGCACCTCGTAGGTTTCCTGGTTATTGATGACGATGTTGGCCCAAGCACGCAAGCCCTCGTTATCACTTAGTTTCACTTTTGGCATGTTCTATTCCTTGATCGGCAATCTGCAAGCGCTACGCACCACGGCTTGGCCTTCATAACGAAGGCATCGTGAAAGCCAAGTGTTTACGAATCGGTGTTAAGTAAACTTCCCTTTACCAAGCCCAACGCTAAGTAAAGGAAAACGCATTTCCCTTAACTAAGACCGAAGCTAAGTAAAGGAAAACGCGTTTTCCTTTACTAAGGTCAAAATCAGCTTAATGATTCACCAGCTTTTTCATCGTTAATGTTGCACACCTGGATTCACCCCATGCCGCCGCACTGGCAACACTGGCGCGCTATGTTGCACCCAGTCCATTAACACCGCATCAATATTCTGCCGCATCTGCCCAAACAAACCCAGCACCGATTGTTCGCGCTCCATCTCTTCACGCCAGCCTTGTTCAATTTCGCGCTGCACGTCGATGTTGGCGCAGGGCAGGTGCAGATTGCGGAAATCATCCAGATCCAGTTGCAGGTGGCGCTTGCTGCGCACCATGTCAAACAATGCAGCTTTGACTTGATCGGTGCCCAAAAACCAGGCCACATAGCCGGGTCGCAAGCGGATGGTGCCGTTGATGCGGCACACCATGAGCGGGGCGCTGGCGACGAAGCGGGTGAAGGGTAAATCAAACAACATGGCATGGCGCGGGTATTGGGGGTGAAAGATTACGTCTCCCGGTTCCAGATAGCGCAAGCAGCCAGGCTCCGGCAGCGTGGCCTGCGCCCAGTACAGTGGCCCATTGCCGCTGCGCCATTGCGCCACATCGGTTTCGCGCACCAGCCAGGTTGTGCCCTGGTCGCTGAGGCAAGTGTCGGGCACGGCGCTACCTGCAAAAAGCTCGGTCACGTCGGCCAGGCGCATGCGTTGCGGGGTAAGGGATTTTGGCGGCGTCATGCTTGACTCCTGCGCGCCAGCATGGGCAAAAGTGGGTAAAACTGTGGGAAACGGGCGAGCGCAAAGCGCAACCGGGAAGATGCTTGCATGATGTGGTACTCCGTCAAATGAATTGGAATACCCGGCCCTGCTGTCAAACAGGGTGGCGGGCACAGGGCAGGGTTGACAGACCGGTTTGACGGCACCGGCACGCCCGAAGGCGTCCCCACCCCGGCCCGCCATAGGCGTGCGAGGGTAACAGTTGGCCGCCGAAGCGGCGAACTGCCGTCAAAAACGGGCTGTCAAACCCGTTCACGCTTTTGGCGTGAAGGCGCAATTGTAGCTGATGGCGTTGGGGGAGACAAGCGGCGGGGGCAGCGGGAAGCTGAGGAATTTTTCCGGCAAAATGGGTGGCATGCCCGGCGTGGTCTGATCAATCCGGATTAACCCGAATTCCTGCCGTGTTTCAAAATGGGCTTGAAGAGAAC
>JBDLSU010000693.1:0-2574 GCA_039799405.1 Pseudomonadota bacterium
CTGCCGTGGCGGGCAAAATTGTCTGGCCCGACATCGTTCGAGGTTTCGGTAATGCCCTGGCGCTTGGTCGGCAAGGCCAGCACCACCATCACGCCGCGCAAATCGGCCGGAACATCAATCGGTGGCGGCAAATCATCATCTTCCGGCAGCGAAAACGGGGTGCCATCAGGCATCACACCGCTACAGCCGACCAGCGCGATCTTGCCTTGCTTGATCAATTGCTCATCGATCAGCAGCCGGGTAAACCCATAGGAAAACGGCCGTAACGGGGCCACCCTTTGTTCCAGACTATTGGCCAGATACCGGTCGTGTTGCTGGAAATGCTGCGGTTGCAAAAACATTCCCTCTGACCAAACCACTTTATTATTCCAGGTCATGCTGCCTCGCTACAAAAATTCATTTCAAAAGAAAGCCAGAGCATTCCGGCTGTGCTGATTGTGCCCTGCCCAACATTATTTCCGGTTCATGCGCATGCGCGTGGTTTGCTCTTCATACGCCGCAGCAAACTTTTCACCAAACAGGCGCTGAAAATCGTCATCCGCTTCGGCTGACATGGTGCGATACAAGGCCACCATTTGATCCCACATCTTGGCCTTGCGGCTCGATGCCAGCATTTTGTCCATCACAGTTGGCACCGCCAGCCGTTTTTCAATTTCAGCCGGATCAAAGCGTTCCAGCACACCCGCCAAGGCGGCACGCATCCCGGCAATGGTGGCCAGTTCGTGCGCTTTCAAATCATCAAACGCATCATTCATGGCGCGCGCGCCAGGCAAATACCCGGCCCAGGCATTGGTCAGCATCTGGGTCAGCGCCTGATCCGGATCGGGGAAAAACTTCATCGGATTATTGCCCTGCTGCGCCAGCATGGTGGCTTCCACCCGGATTTCGCGCTTGGTCATGCTGCGCGCCAATAATACGCCCATGGTGCCTGCCACGGCACTACGCAGCATGGTGCCGCACAATTCGGCGGTAGCCGCATCAGAAAATTTGGTTTTTAAATCAGGCAAACCCAGCCCACGCAACAGCGCTGCCATGATTTCGCTATCAGCCGCAGCGGCTGGTGCGGCTGTGGCTGGTGCGGCACTGGCTGGCGCTGCGGCCGGACGCGCTGGCGGTGGTGCAACCGCTGCAGGCGGCGCTACCACCGGCGCGGGGGCGACTACGGGTGCAACGACAGGGGCCACAGCTACCATTGCAGGTGCCGCCACCTCCGGCAAGGGCGCGGCCGCTTCCTGGGCGGGCGCACGCGAGGCAATGGTTTTCGGGAACGGCGGCACCATCGAGGGCGGTAGCGTCATCGGTGCATGGCTCTGCAAGCTGGCACCAGAAGCCAGGGTGGCCGGTGCGGTATTGAGCGGTGGCGAGGTCGCCAATCCGTTGCCACGCAGCCCGGGCCGCAACACTGGTGCGGCGGCCTGATCCGTACCCAACATGGTGCCAAGCGGATCAAAATCGGTGCCCTGCACAGTGCCACCGGGCGCAGCGCCCAACCCTGCCAGGGGATCAAAATCCGCCCCCAGGCTCGATGCCGGAGCGGCCGACACACCCAGCCCGGAAAGTGGGTCGAAGTCCGCATGCAAAGCAGGTGCTGCTGTATTTACCTGCTGCATGGCTGGCGCTGCAGGCGCGACGAATGGTGCAGAAACGGGGGCAGAAACCGGTGCCGCAGTGGGTGGCGCAAGCGGCGCAGATAGCGGCGCAGAAACGGGGGCGGCAATTGGCGCAGAAATAGGCGCAGAATAAGGCTGGCCGATTGGCGCGGCACCAATCGGGTCGCCGCCCAACGGATCGACCATCGGGCTGCCAGGCGGATTAATCGGCCCGCCAAAAATATCAAAATCATCCGGAATCAGGCCCGCACCGCCAG
Organism: Pseudomonadota bacterium; assembly: GCA_039799405.1. Lineage (GTDB taxonomy): Bacteria > Pseudomonadota > Gammaproteobacteria > Burkholderiales > Burkholderiaceae_D > CAMBDR01. The sequence continues at coordinate 1,868 of JBDLSU010000693.1, forward strand.
CAGGTGCGGGTGCGCCCCAGGCTGGCGGGGCAGGTTGCAATGGTGGCGTAGGTGGCGAAGCGAAAAAGTCAGCCGGAATGCCGCCGGAAGCCGGGGCGGGTGGCGGCATATGCGCTTGCTGCTGTGGCACATACGGCATGTTGAAGGCGGGTAAATGATCCGATTCCGAGCCACGGAAGTTGCCTTGCTGCCCCCCCATGCCACCAGAAAGCGGATCGCCGCCCAAACCCAGCGGATCACCACCCAGACCACCGCCCTTGAGAATACTGGCCATGGCCAGCGGATCATCAAACTCGGCCCCCAGCGAATTGGCGTTGGGCGACGGTGCGCCCAGATAGTTTTCTTCGGGAATCATGTGATGCGAAGGCGTGGCCTGAAACTCGAAAGCCGCTGGTGCGGCGGCCTGCTCTTCCAGTACCACCTGCAATTGATAGTCGCCAATGGTGACCGCATCCATATGATTGAGGCGACGCGATTTGCCGTTGCCAACTGGCACGCCGCCCACATGGCTGGCATTGCTGCCCAGATCGGTCAGGGTAAAACCACCTTCGGCGCTGGAATATTCAACCCGGCAATGGTGACGTGAAACAAATTTGCTGGCATCGGCCAGCACAAAACTGTTATCGGGTGAACGCCCGATGGTGCCGCCCAAATGGTCGAAACGGTGTTCCATCGGCGCGGCCAACGGCTGTTTGCAATAAGTTAAA
>JBDLSU010000694.1:0-5740 GCA_039799405.1 Pseudomonadota bacterium
GGCTGGCGCGCATCATGGCGAAAATGCTCAAAATGGTCGCTGGCCGGGTCATACACTGATAAACCGTCGCTGCCGGTACCGACCCACAAGCGCCCGTCCGGCGCGGCCCAGAGTGCATTCACATAGTCACCTGCCAGCGAAAACGGATCGCTGGCCTGGTGCAAAAACTTGCGGAAACGGTAGCCGTCGTAGCGCACCAGCCCTTGCTGGGTGCCAATCCAGATCAAACCACGACGATCTTGCGCCAACGCGGTGACCACCGCTGCCGGAATCGCTTCGGCATCGCCAATATTGTCAAACTGGGGTTCGGTAAAGGCAAAATCCTGCGCCAGCAAAACCGGCCAGACGCAGCACAGCAGCATCAGACTGAATAGCCAATGCCGCCAAGCGCTTGCCGGTTGATGCCAATGTGCCATCCTGCCGCCTCCTTGCGACATTTTATCTATCTGGCCGGGTCGTAGCGGCAGTTTTACCACGCGCCCATTAATGATGGCCCCGCCATCGCTAACCAGCGGCTTCGTGGTTAACCGGATTTATTTGCGAATCGCAGCATCGCTCACGGTTTCTTCCAGTTCGTCAAATGCCGCCAGCACATAATCGGTGAGTCGATCCAGATTCGGCAATTCGTCGGTGGCAATCAGGCCAAAGTACAAGTCGCCGGCATAGCTGAACAAAGTAATATTGAGCAAATTGGAGGGGGGCAAGGTCGAAATCGGGTGCATTTCTTCCATCTTCGCGCCCTTGATATACAAATGCTTGCCCGGGCCAGGCACGTTGGAGACCAGGGTATTACCCATCGGCGGCATGCGGTCTGACAATTGCAGCATTTCACCAATTTGCCCCATCAGCCCCATCACCAGCGTGTACGATTCAATCGCCGCCGGGGCCACGCTATCGACCATGGCGCGCACATTACGCAGTGAGTAGCCGATATTGCGCAGGCGGATATACGGGTCGTCGGTGGGGGGCGACAGTTCCACCAGAATGATGCCGATCTTGTTACCGGCTGATTTGTCCCCTTCCTGGCGCAGGCTGACCGGCATCTGGATGGTAATCGGTTGTTTCAATTCCACACCCTGGTCTTCCAGATAACGGTGCAAGGCCCCGTCCAGACAGGTTAAGGCCACATGGTTGAGCGAAGAACGCGTCACTTCACGGATTGCATTGACCCGTTCCATCGACACCTTGGTTGAGGCAAATTGCCGCCCCGGTGTCACTTGCCCGGTCAGCGGGGTGTGGCTGCTGGCGACAAATGGCAGGGCAATCGCGTTTTTGGTCAGGCGTATACTCTCCAGCAACATCATGGTAGCCAGGCGTCCCATGCCGAGGAAGCGCGCGCCCATGCCTTTGATGTCGCCTAATAACTGTTGCAAAATCTCCAGGCGCAATTCGCGATTACTCTCTTCGTGATTGCGCCCGCGCACGCGCTCCCAGATCGGGCGCAATTCGGTTTTGTCGGGCGAATCTTCCAGCCATTGCGAAGTCCAGCGCGAGAGCGTAATGCCATCGGCATAGGCATGGTGAATTTTCTGGTAGAACGCAAAGCGGCCGTTTTCCAGGCCGTCGATGACATGCACTTCCCACAAGGGGCGCGAGCGATCCAGCATTGGGGTGTGCAAGTCGGACACCAGGCGGTACAAATCGGCCTGGGTATTATGTTTGGCGTCGAGCTTGTGGTAAAAAATGTGCTGGTCCAGATCGACGCTGTCGGCTTCCAGCCAGTGCGGCATGGCGGTCAGCGAAAACTGGATAATGCGGTTGAACGGTGGCTGAACATTGGTGAAGGTTTTGAATTCTTCGTACAGTTTGTGTGCAAAATTGGCGCGCGATTTGGGCGGGCGTTTGCAAATAATTAAGCCAGCCACATGTTTCGGGCTGGCTTCGGATTCTGCAATGAAGAATGCCAGATCAAGGAGGGAGAGCTTGGTCATGATGGTCCGTTCGGTAAATGGTGGAGTTCAATGCGTATGGCATCCAACATAACAGAAAGCAGGCCGTTTGTATCATCAACGCGCGCATCTTTAGTAGCGCGGTTCTATAAATAACGACACGGTTGAGGCAATTTCAGCCGGGTGGGGGGCAAAGGCTTGGCCCCATTCACCATCAGCCGGATCATGCATACAGCCGGATGCGCTCTTGCAGTTGTTCGCGCAGCGCGGGCATTTGTTCGACTTGCGCCACAATCGAATTTTGCAGCGACGGAATCGAACCACCGGCCCGGTATTCAAAGCTGATGTGCAAAATATCACCCGCCGTCACCAGCACCGGACTCGATAGTGGCAAGGCCATATAATGATTGAGCCAGTCGATGGTACTGTTGCGCTCTTGCACCACTGCCAGAATGTTTTTGGTGACAAAGCGCAGCGAATTGACCAGCCCTTCGCACTCAATCGCAAACTGCCCTTTCCACTGGATGGTCATGCCATTGGGCTGGGTAAAGTCCAGAATGCTGTAGACCTGGGGTGCGGCAATTTCGATGGTGCGTGGCGAAAACACGGTGGTTTCCTGAAACTGCACGATCGGTGCCTGAAAACCTTCAAAGCCGTATTCCTGTTGCAGTGGTTGCACCGCCATGATCACCGCTTCCGGAATAAATACCGGCAGCTTGTCACCAAAGCGGGCGCGGTAGCGCTCTTTAAAGCCTTCAATCACTTCCACCTGCTTTTCGCGCAGCATGGCAACGTGAATCATTTCGCAAATTACGATATCGACCGGTTCCGGTGGCAGGTATTCAAACGCATCGGCATGAATCACTTCCACTTTGTGGCCATTGCGGTTGCCGGAAAGCAGGCGGCGCGCTTCACGCACCATGTCCGGGTTAAATTCGACGCAATATACTTTTTCCGCTTTGTTGGCGGCAAACCAGGACAGGACGCCAGTACCACCGCCGAGCTCCAACACCTTGGCTCCAGGAAAAACAGCGTAATCAATCGCTGCTTTGAAATTTTTCATCCGGTTTTCGTCCATCAGCATATTGTGATGGTAGTGCAATGGGATGAATTGCCCCAAGTAACAACTTTCAATTTCGCGTTCGTTTAACATACGCTTTTCCTTTGTCTGTGGCGCGTGGGTTGAGATGAATCAAAAGAAACCAGTGATGACAACATCTTCATTATTGTGCATGCGCGCCAAAAGCAAAGGCCAGAGTTGACGGGTTTTTCAGCGCCTGTTCAGGCGCTTCATCCTTGCCCAACGCTCAGGCTGGCACCAAACCGCGCACCGCAAACAAACGATCAACATATGCGCTATGCGCCCGATGTATTGAAGTATCATCTATCATCAAAATTTTTGCCATCATAAAACATGAATCAGCCATCAACTAGCGAATCCACAGCAATGACATCGCATTTCATTGCACCACTACCCCCGCTATCCAAAAGCTAACGCCAACCATGAGCCAATACAAAAAACACGGCCTCTTCGGTGCCGTTTCCATCCATGCCAAGGTGCTGACCCTGTTGCTGGCGATAATGTGGGGCGAAGAGGCGATAGACTTTGTGCTGCGCGGCGCGCTGAACCAATACGGCATTGTTCCACGCAACATAACCGGCCTGCGGGGAATTGTGTTTGCACCGTTTCTGCACGCCAACTTTACCCATCTGATCGCCAACACCCTGCCCTTTGCCGTGCTGGGCTGGTTTGTGATGCTGCGTCGCATGCGTGATTTTGTCTGGGTCAGTTTGCTTGTGATGTTGATTGGTGGGCTGGGCACCTGGCTGGTGGCACCGGGCAATACCGTTCACATTGGCGCGAGTGGCGTGATTTTTGGCTATCTGGGCTTTTTGATTACGCGCGGGATTTTTGAGCGCAGTTGGAGCGCAATTTTACTCTCGCTGCTGGTGGGTTTTGTGTTTGGTGGTGCGCTGTGGGGTGTGTTGCCGGGGCAAGCCGGGGTGTCGTGGCAGGGGCATTTGTTTGGCTTTATTGGCGGGGTGCTGGCGGCGAAATGGGTGCCGGTGCAGGGCAAGCGGCGCAGATAGCTATTTCTGCGCCATTTTTACAGGGCAATTTGCCCCGCATCCCAAACTTTTCGCTGATGCTTGCAATGCGGGTTAGGCCCGTGCCGGGTTCTGGCCCTGATCCACGCTCTGATCCTCATGCCGCCACTCACTCGACTGGTGCACCATAAAAAACTGGCTCAGTGGCTGCTCCAGCCCATGCTCAATCGCCGCTTCCACTTGCTTGATCACCGCCATCTGCCCCGGATGCACTCCGGTTACATCAAACACAAACAGCCGGTACACATCGGCCAGCGTCAATTGCGCCGGATTGAGTAAAAGCGCCCAATAGCCGCCCTCGTCGCCCAGCTTGATGCCCCAGGCACTGCGCTGGCTTGATTCCAGTTTGACCCGGCCCACCCATTGCATTTGCTGCATTTTGTCGAGCAAGCGTTCCATTTCATCAAAACCCAGTCCCGTTTCATTGCGCATTTTGGCCGCACTGACGCTTGATGTGCCCGCATGTTCGCGCGCATCAAATAACACCTTGAGCAGCGCCACCGCATCGACAAAGGCTTCGCCGGGTGCGGGCACATGACGCCAGCGCTCGAAGCGCACCACCGGCAAGGAAGCGACCAGAATCGCGCCGATCAGGGTAATGAACCAGAACACATACAGCCACACCAAAAACAGCGGAATCGCGGCCAGCGCGCCATAGATCATGGCGTAACTGGGTACGCTGACGATAAAACCGGCGAACTGGCGCTTGGACAGTTCAAAGGTCAGGCCAACCAGGATCCCGCCCCAGGCGGCATCGGCCCAATCGACCGGGCGGTTGGGCACCACCATGTACAGCAAGGTGAAGGCGATGGAACTGAGCACGACGGAAATAAGCGTGTATAAAATCGAGGCCAGAATGCTGGTTTTACCGAGTACCCCGGCGGTGACCACATACAGTTTGGACGTAACGGTGAGTGAAAAGCCGATCAGCAAGGGGCCGAGCGTGATAATGGCCCAATAAATAATGATGCGCTGTGCCCAGGGCCGGGTGTTTTTGACGTGCCAGATGCGGTTAAACGCCGTATCGATCATATTCATCATCGCCAGCGAGGTGAACAGCAATACCACCGCACCAATTGATGACAAACCGGTGGCACGGCTGGCGAAGCTGGAAACATAGCCCATGATGGTGTTGGAAATCGCCTTGGGCATCAGGCTTTGAATGAAATACCCTTCCAGCGAGGCGCGCAGGGTGCCGAACATGGGGAAGGTGGTAAAAATGGCGAAGGCAATCGTCAGGATGGGTACCAGCGCCAGCACGCTGGTATAGGTCAGGCTGCCGGCCACCTGGTCCAATTGTTCTTCGGTCAGGCGACGCCAGGCAAATTTGCCCAGATCAACCACTTCTTTCCAGCTCAAACCGCGCAACAATTTAAAATGAGACAATATTTTTTTCATTCACCCACCTACAAGAAAACCTGGGGGCTATGGTAGCGCATTTTCCCGCTACTTTCGCACCTGTTTTGCGGGTGTTTCAAGCCATTTCCGGTGAAACCAGTCGCAAGCGGCTTAAGGCTATAATAGCGCCCATGAAAACCGATCCCATTACCATTCTGATTCTCTACTATTCGCGCCACGGTGCGACCCGCCAACTGGCGCAACTGATTGCCCAGGGCGTGGAGAGTGTACCCGGCGTTGACGCGCGCTTGCGTACCGTGCCTGCGGTTTCCACGGTCGCTGAAGCCACCGAAAGCGCAATTCCGGACCAAGGCTCACCCTATGTGGAACTGCTCGACTTGCGC